>JBGVDU010000408.1:0-8429 GCA_045119555.1 Acutalibacteraceae bacterium
CAGGTTTCTATTGCTCAAAGGATAAGTCACAGGCTCACATTGATGCAGGTGCTAAGAAGGTAGTTATTTCTGCTCCGGCAGGCAACGACCTTAAGACAATCGTTTACAGCGTAAACGAGAACACACTCACAGCTGATGATACAATCATCTCCGCTGCTTCCTGCACAACAAACTGCTTGGCTCCGATGGCTAAGGCTCTTAACGACTATGCTCCGATTCAGAGCGGTATCATGTCTACAATCCACGCTTACACAGGCGATCAGATGATCCTCGACGGTCCTCACAGAAAGGGCGACCTCAGAAGAGCAAGAGCAGGTGCTGCTAACATCGTTCCTAACTCCACAGGTGCTGCAAAGGCTATCGGTCTTGTAATTCCTGAGCTCAACGGTAAGCTCATCGGTTCTGCACAGCGTGTTCCTGTTGCTACAGGTTCTACAACAATCCTCACAGCTGTTGTTAAAGGTGCTGACGTAACAGTTGACGGCATCAATGCTGCTATGAAGGCTGCTGCTTCCGAGTCTTTCGGTTACAACACTGATCAGATCGTTTCTTCCGACGTTATCGGTATGAGATACGGTTCTTTGTTCGATGCTACTCAGACAATGGTATCTAAGATTGCTGATGACCTCTACGAGGTACAGGTAGTTTCTTGGTACGATAACGAGAACAGCTACACAAGCCAGATGGTTAGAACAATTAAGTACTTCGCTGAGCTCTAATTTTAGAATTTCAGAACGTACTTGCTTAATAAAGCAACTTTCCCCCGTCAGTTTTCTGACGGGGGTTTTTGTGCTATTTTTTCTTCATCAGTCGCCAATATCAACATACACTATTAAGCATATTGAAAAATATTTCAGTACAGCGTTTTTAGATATGAAATAACAGTCACAACAATATTATTGCAAATATTTATAAATTAAAATAATTACAAAAATCCCCTCGAAGTTTTTTCAACATTCGAGGGGATTTTATGTGGAAAACTTTTTTTAATTTTATTTAATTACCTATAATTAAGGTTTAATCAAATCAGAACAAACCGCTGATTACTCCGTTTTCGTCAACGTCGATTCTCTCTGCGGCAGGAGCCTTCGGGAGTCCCGGCATTGTCATAATATTACCTGTGAGTGCAACGATAAAACCTGCACCTGCGGCAATTTTGAGATTACGAACAGTCACCTTAAAGCCCTCGGGAGCACCGAGCTTTGTTGCGTCATCGGAGAAGCTGTACTGTGTTTTCGCCATGCAAACTGGCAATTTATCGTAGCCGAGAGACTTAATCTGAGCAAGCTGCTTTGTTGCATTGGCATCAAAGATTACGCCGTCACCGCCGTAAATTTTCTTAACGATAGATTCAATCTTGTTTTCAATGCTGTCGTCAAGTTCGTAGCTGTATGTGAAATCTCCCTTTTCCTCCTCACAAAGTCGAACAACCTCTTTTGCAAGCTCAACACCGCCGTTGCCGCCGTCTGCCCAAACTGTGGACAACACAACATTTACGCCGAGTTCCTTACACTTTTCAATAATGAGGTTAATTTCCGCATCTGTATCTGTCGGAAAACGGTTTACAGCAACAACAGACGGAAGCTTGTAAACATTTTTAATAGCTGAAACGTGACGGAGAAGATTCGGAATACCCTTTTCGAGTGCCTCAAGATTCTCGTTGCCGAGGTCTGATTTCAGCACACCACCGTGCATTTTAAGTGCTCTGACTGTTGCAACGATAACAACGGCAGACGGTGTAAGTCCTGCGTATCTGCACTTGATATCAAGAAACTTTTCCGCACCGAGGTCTGCACCGAAGCCTGCCTCGGTGATAGCATAATCACCAAGCTTCATAGCCATTTTTGTAGCCGTTACGGAGTTACATCCGTGGGCAATATTTGCAAATGGGCCGCCGTGAACAAGAGCGGGAGTTCCCTCCAAGGTCTGTACAAGGTTCGGCTTGATAGCGTCTTTAAGAAGAGCCGCCATAGCACCTGCCGCCTTTAGCTGACCTGCCGTTACAGGCTTTTCATCGTATGTGTAGCCAACAATGAGATTTGAAAGTCTTTCCTTTAAATCCGTAATTGAAGTAGCAAGGCAAAGAACAGCCATAATCTCGGAAGCAACCGTAATATCATAACCGTCCTCACGAGGAACGCCGTTTACTCTGCCGCCCAAGCCATCGGTTACATATCTAAGCTGTCTGTCGTTCATATCGACACAACGCTTCCAAGTAATTCTGCGTGGGTCGATATTGAGTGCATTGCCTTGATAAATATGGTTATCAAGCATAGCCGCAAGCAAGTTATTAGCCGCACCGATTGCATGGAAGTCGCCTGTGAAGTGAAGATTGATATCCTCCATAGGAACAACCTGAGCATATCCGCCGCCTGCCGCACCGCCCTTGATACCGAATACAGGGCCGAGTGACGGCTCACGCATAGCGACAACTGCTTTTTTATTAATCTTTCTGAGTCCGTCTGCAAGTCCGATAGTAGTTGTAGTTTTACCCTCGCCTGCGGGAGTAGGTGTAATGGCGGTGACAAGCACAAGCTTGCCCTCCGCCCTGTCGCTCTCTTTCATAAGCGACAAATCTATTTTTGCCTTATAATTACCGTATTGCTCGAGGTACTTCGGCTCAATACCTGCAGTTTCCGCAATTTCGGTAATATTTTTCATTTCTACTGACTGTGCAATTTCTATATCACTTTTGTACATCAGCAATCACCTCTTATTATTTAAAATACTTAACGGCAGATTTAAACATACCCATCTCATAAATGCCGTCAACATTCTTGTAAAGACCGTCACCGATACGCTCGGAATGACCCATTTTACCGAATACTCTGCCGTCGGGTGAAGTGATACCCTCAATAGCAAAAGCGGAGTTGTTCGGATTGAAACGGATATCGTTTGTAGCGTTGCCGCTTAAATCAACATACTGTGTAGCAATCTGACCGTTCTTTGCAAGCTCTGCTATTACCTCATCACTTGCAAGGAAACGACCCTCACCGTGGGAAATCGGAACTGTGTAAACATCGCCGACATTTGTTTCCATAAGCCACGGTGACTTGTTGGAGGCAATTCTTGTACGAACAAGACGTGACTGGTGACGGCTGATTGTATTGTATGTCAATGTCGGACAATTTTCGTCCGTGTCAATAATCTTTCCGTAAGGAACAAGACCAAGCTTAATGAGAGCCTGGAATCCGTTACAGATACCTGCCATTAAGCCATCTCTCTTTTCGAGAAGCTCCGTTACCTCGTTCTTGATAACTGCATTTCTAAAGAATGCTGTGATAAACTTGCCTGAACCGTCAGGCTCGTCACCGCCTGAGAAGCCGCCCGGAATAAATACAATCTGAGCTTCTTTTATTCTTTTGGCAACGTACTCAACAGACTGAGCTATACCCTGTGCGGACAAATTGTTGATTACAATGATTTCAGGCTCTGCACCTGCATCTCTGAGAACCTTTGCTGTATCGAACTCGCAGTTTGTACCGGGGAATACAGGGATAACAACTCTCGGCTTTGCTGTCTTAACAACAGGTGACGGATAGCTTTCAGCCTTGAATGAGAATGTAGGAATCTCTTTCTTCTCCATAGGAATATTGCAGGAGTAAACAGGCTCAAGCTTATTCTCATAGATTGCAAGCAATTCGTCAAGTGCAAGCTTGCTTTCCTTATAGCTGATTGCGTTATCTTCTGTTGTAGTACCGAGTACAGTACCAATCTCTGTATCGTCGGTAAGCTCAAGTACAAATGCACCGTAGTTGTAGCCGAAGATTTCGTCCGTTGAAACATTGTCATTATATTTAAAGCCAACACCGTTACCAAATGTCATTTTCATAACAGCCTCGGCAACACCGCCGTATGTCGGAGTGTAAGCGGCAACAATTTTGCCCTCTCTCATAAGCTTTGTAACCTGTGCATAAACATCTTTGAGAGATTCTGTAACGGGGAGATTGTTCTCGTCATATTTCGGCTTGAGCAAAGCAACCTTATGACCGCCTGCCTTAAACTCGTTGGAAACGATGTTGTCTGTCTTATCCATAGTTACAGCAAAGGAAACGAGTGTCGGAGGAACGTCCAAGTCCTCAAATGAACCGCTCATTGAGTCCTTACCGCCGATTGAAGCACATTCAAGGTCAAGCTGTGCTTTCAAAGAACCGAGCAAAGCCGCCAAAGGCTTACCCCAACGCTTTCCGTCACGGTTAGGTCTTTCAAAATATTCCTGGAATGTAAGGTAAACATCTTCAAAAGCCGCACCTGTTGCAATAAGCTTGGAAACAGACTCAACAACAGCAAGATAAGCACCGTGATACGGGCTCTTTTCTGTGATGAACGGGTTGTAGCCCCAAGACATTACGGAGCAAGACTTTGTGTGCTTTTTCTCCATGGAAACCTTTTGAACCATAGCCTGAATCGGTGTCTGCTGATTCTTACCGCCGAACGGCATAAGCACCGTACCTGCACCGATTGTGGAGTCGAATCTCTCGCTAAGACCTCTCTTGGAGCATACATTCAAATCACCTGCAAGCTCCTTGTAAAGGGCATCGAACTCACCGTCAACCTTGCGTGTGTAATCCTGCGGAGCATCGGGAGTTATAACAATGTGCTTTTCAGCACCGTTTGAATTCAAAAATTCTCTTGAAATATTTACAATATCCTTATCATTCCACTTCATAACAAGACGTGGCTCAGCCTTAACCTCAGCTACAACAGTTGCTTCAAGGTTTTCGCTCTTTGCAAGCTCCATAAACTTTTCAACGTCCTTAGGCTCAACTACAACAGCCATTCTCTCCTGAGATTCGCTGATTGCAAGCTCTGTGCCGTCAAGACCGTCATACTTCTTCGGAACAGCGTTGAGGTCAATTTCAAGACCGTCTGCAAGCTCACCGATTGCAACAGAAACACCGCCTGCACCGAAGTCGTTGCAACGCTTGATAAGCAAGGAAGCTTCCTTGTTTCTGAACAATCTCTGAAGCTTTCTTTCCTCGGGAGCATTACCCTTTTGAACCTCTGCACCACAGCTTTCGAGGGAATCCAAGGTATGTGACTTTGAAGAGCCTGTTGCACCGCCACAGCCGTCACGGCCTGTGCGACCACCGAGGAGAATTACGATATCACCCGGGTCCGGACACTCTCTTCTTACATTTTCAGCAGGAGCGGCAGCAACAACTGCACCAATCTCCAAACGCTTAGCCGCATAACCGTCGTGGTAAAGCTCGTCAACCTGTCCGGTTGCAAGACCAATCTGATTACCGTAGGAGCTGTAACCTGCTGCGGCTGTTGTAACAATCTTTCTCTGCGGAAGCTTGCCCTTCATTGTTTCGCTTACAGGTTTAAGCGGATTTGCACCGCCTGTTACACGCATTGCACCGTAAACATAGGAACGTCCTGAGAGCGGATCTCTGATAGCACCGCCGATACAAGTAGCCGCACCGCCGAAAGGCTCAATCTCTGTCGGGTGGTTGTGTGTTTCGTTCTTGAAGAGCAAGAGCCAGTCCTCTTCCTCACCGTCTGCGTCAACCTTAATTTTAACGGTACAAGCGTTGATTTCCTCAGACTCATCAAGCTTATCGAGCTTTCCTGTTTGCTTGAGGTACTTCGCACCGATCGTACCCAAATCCATAAGGTTAATAGGCTTTGTTCTGCCGATAGCCTTACGAGTTTCGAGGTATTCCTCATAAGCCTTCTGCAACAATTCGTCCTCGAATCTTGCTTCATCAATGGTTGTAAGGAAAGTTGTATGTCTGCAATGATCCGACCAATATGTGTCGATCATTTTAATTTCTGTGATTGTGGGATCTCTGTCCTCACTCTTGAAATATGACTGACAGAACTTGATATCATCAAGATCCATAGCCAAGCCCTTTTCTGTCATAAATGCCTTTAAGCCGTCTTCGTCAAGAGCGTTGAATCCAACAAGAGTAGCCACCTCAGTCGGAATTTCGTATTCGGAAACGAGTGTTTCACACTTTGCGAGTGTTGCCTCACGGCATTCAACAGGGTTGATAACGTACTTTTTAATCTGCTCAATCTCGTCCTGTGAAAGGCTTCCGGAAAGAATATAAACCTTAGCTGTTCTTACAAGCGGTCTATCCTTCTGAGATATGATCTGAATACACTGAGCGGCGGAGTCGGCTCTCTGGTCGAACTGACCCGGAAGAAACTCAACTGCAAAAACTGTGCTGTTTTCAGCGTTTTCAATCTCATCTGTCACTATGTCAAGCTGTGGCTCGGAAAAAACAGTGCCCTTACAATAGTTGAACAATTCCTCTGTGATGTTTTCAACATCGTATCTGTTCAAAATGCGAAGCTCTGTAAGATTCTTAATTCCGAGCAATGTATTTATATCATTGCAGAGTGACTTTGCTTCATTTGCAAGCTCTGCCTTCTTTTCAACGTAAATTCTGTAAACCACAAAGAATTCCTCCTTAAATGCTTCTTCAACCCTTATTTACGGTTAAAATCAGCCTTTGATAGCCTTTAATGCCCTTTGACCGATATCCTTACGGCAGTAAGCGTTGTCAAATGTGATATTCTCAACAGCCTTGTACGAATCAGCAATAGCCTGTTCAAGAGTGTCTGCCTTAGCAACAACATTGAGAACACGTCCGCCGTTCGTGAGAAGCTTGCCGTTTTCAAGCTTTGCACCTGCGATGTAGAAATCCGCATTGTCTGCAAGCTCTCCGATTTTTATTTCAAAACCTTTATCGTAAGCTTTCGGATAACCCTCTGAAGCAAGAACTACACAGCAAGCATTCTGCTTTGCAAACTTAACCTCAACTTCACTCAGTCTTTCCTCAGCCGTTGCCTGCATAATCTCGAACAAATCGCTTTCGAGGAGCGGCAAAACAACCTGAGTTTCGGGATCACCGAAGCGACAGTTATACTCGATAACCTTCGGGCCGTTCGGTGTAAGCATAAGACCGAAGTACAAGCAGCCCTTGAAGGGTCTGCCGAGAGATGCCATCGCCTTAATTGTCGGGAGGAATATTTTCTCCATACACTCAGCGGCAATCTCATCGGTATAATACGGGTTAGGAGCAACCGTGCCCATACCGCCCGTATTAAGACCCTTGTCGCCGTCCAAGGCTCTCTTATGGTCCATGCTTGAAACCATAGGAATAACAGTCTTTCCGTCAGTAAAGGAAAGAACGGAAACCTCTGGGCCTGTCAAAAATTCCTCGATAACAACTCGGCTTCCGCTTTCGCCGAAGATTTTATCAGCCATCATAGATTTAACGGCATCTACTGCAGCTTCTCTTGTTTCGGCAATGATAACACCCTTACCGAGTGCCAAGCCGTCGGCCTTGATAACAGTCGGAATCGGAGCAGTCTTGAGATACTCAAGAGCCTTATCCATATTGTCAAAAACCTCGTACTGTGCGGTAGGAATATTAAACTCCTTCATCAAGTCCTTTGAGAAAACCTTACTGCCCTCGATAATAGCGGCATTGGCTCTCGGACCGAAGCACGGAATACCGATTTCCTCAAGTGCGTCAACAGCACCGAGTACAAGCGGGTCATCGGGTGCTACTACTGCGAAATCAATCTTGTTTTCCTTTGCAAACTCTACTATTGCAGGAATATCCTTTGCTCCGATATCAACACACTCTGCGTCTGCGGCAATACCGCCGTTGCCCGGCAAAGCATACAATTTGCTTATTTTTTCACTTTCTTTAAGCTTTTTAATAATAGCGTGTTCACGGCCACCGCCGCCAACTACCATAACCTTCATTGGTACAACCTCCGATAAAAAAAGTCTATTTTTTAACAGCAAACCGCACAAATACAGCGTAAGGATTTATCTGTATTTGTACGGTATAATTCTAATAATTAATGGTGGAACAATCTCATTCCTGTGAATACCATTGCCATATCATACTTGTTGCAAGCTTCGATAACATTGTCATCACGGATTGAACCGCCCGGCTGTGCAATATAAGATACACCGCTTCTTCTTGCTCTTTCGATGTTGTCACCGAACGGGAAGAACGCATCACTGCCGAGAGCCACACCCTTAATTGATGAAAGGTAAGCCTTCTTCTCCTCTCTTGTAAGCGGCTCGGGCTTAACCTTGAAATACTGCTGCCATACATCGTCACCGAGTACGTCCTCGTCATCATCGGAGATATATACATCAATTACGTTATCTCTGTCAGGTCTGCCGAGAGTATCGAGGAAAGGCAGATTCAAAACCTTGTCATGCTGACGCAAGTGCCAGATATCAGCCTTATTGCCTGCAAGACGTGTGCAGTGAATTCTTGACTGCTGACCTGCACCTACACCGATAGCCTGTCCGTCAACCGCATAGCAAACGGAGTTTGACTGTGTGTACTTGAGTGTGATAAGAGCGATAATCAAATCAATCTTGGATTCCTCGGGGATATCCTTGTTGTTTGTTACGATATTCTCAAGCAAAGCGTGGTTTATTTCAA
>JBGVDU010000409.1:0-2587 GCA_045119555.1 Acutalibacteraceae bacterium
CTCTGTTCACCTCGCATATAAGTATGCCATAGATAACAGGTGAAATTTGTCACAATCACCTTATGAAAATAAGTTACAATTATTTATTAACAGCTTTAAATGTTGACACTTATTTTAGAAAATCTCTGTAACTTTTCTAAAAGTATTGCTATAAAGATTTAAAAATTGTATAATAAGATATATTTTACAATAAATTTGAATGTAGGAGCAGCTTATGACCGAAAAAATAAACTATGCCGCTTTGGTGCATACACAACCATGCAATAGCGGAATATATGATGACAATACTGAATTTACTCCGGAGTACGCTCAAAAGGTTATAGCGAATAAAAATATAGATTATGTTCAAATCTCAAAAAATATACCGAAAGAAGCGTTTTTGCAAATAGATAATATCCTTATGCAAAGACCCGATATCACACTTCGCATTTTCGGCTTGTATGACGGAAATTTTTTCGATTTAAATATTCTTAAAGAAATGCCTCACCTCAGGAGATTGCAGATAGACGATATCCCGACGGCTGAGCGAATAAATTGCGATGTGCTCGGAGAATTGACAGAGCTTCGTTATTTAAAGCTTGGTGTATTTGATTTAAAGGATTACAGCTTTATAAAGGAATTGCCCGAGGATTTGGAGGAGCTTCATATTTCTGCGGATAGTATGAAGGGCTCTGTAAATTTCGACTGCAAATGGCTGTTAAAATTTAAGAAGCTTCATTCGCTTTCTCTCGAAAAAAAGGCTAAGAAAAATATTTCCGAAATAGGAAAACTCAAAAGCTTAAAAACGCTGTCACTCAGAGGAATAAAGCTTTCGGATTTTAATTTTTTACACGATTTGGAATTGGAAGAATTCTTTTTGCTGTGGTGCACAATTAATGATTTGTCATCATTGGCGGGATTAACCACATTAAAAAAATTACACTTGTGGAGAATTGCGAAGCTTGAAGATATATCGTTTATAAGTTCACTTTCCAATCTTGAAAAATTACAGCTTTCAAACCTAAAGCTTGTTAAAGCATTGCCCGATTTATCGGGAGCTGAAAATTTAGAAGAAATAATTTTAGAAAATGTGCCGATAGATAAAGATTCAATTCCAATTGAGTTGCAAGGGGTTGTTAAACAGTATAAATAACATATACCGTTGGCGGATTATACTTTCATTACCTGTACTGTAACGGGTAATAAGGTGGCGACAACGATGTTTGATTGGGGCGGATATCAAGGGAAAAACGGAAGATTTATAATGCCTATTTCTTTTTAGCAAAATGGGCGAAACGATAATTTAATATCATAAAATTCGTATAACAACAAATAACCTCCTGCGGTAAGTAAAATACCGTAGGAGGTTTTGTCGTAATTAAAATGTTAAATACCAAAAAGCAAAGCTACCAAGTGCTGACCTCAAAATGCCCCAGTGAATCGGTTGATGACAGCGGATAGTATCGAATCTCACCACCGCCGTATGAGATATCTACCGTTTGAGAGCTTCCGTTTGTGAAGATAACGTAAGTTGCGTTATCGGGTACTGTAAAGGTATAAAGAGGCTCGTTATTATCGTTAGTGCCTGCTTTCGTCATTGCTTCTCCCGGCCACGATGTCATTGATTTATTGGAATCCGACCAGTAGTAGCAGGAAATTGTACCGCTCCAATTTAACGAGTTTGCAAAGGTGACTGTATTTGTTTTTTCGGTATCCGAGTCAGAATCATTTCCACGGTCAGAATCCGAATCGTCGGGGTTCGGATCGGGAATGTCGCTTTCGATTAAATCTCCGACATAGCCGCTGTTTGAGTAGTTTACCATATATCTTTGAATACATGTTGCATCTCTCAGGCTAACCGTGCCGTCTTTGTTACAATCGGCTGATTCAACAGAAATTTCCGATGAATCGACAAGATTAATATCATATCTTTGTATAAGCAGTACATCAACCGAGTTTATATTTCCGTCAAGGTCGGCATCTCCGATTCGCATATCAATTACATCGAAGGTAATTGTTTTTTCTGCATATTCGCTATGGTCGTCAACCGAAGAAATTGTTATCGAATATGAACCCGTTTCCGTCGGTGTCCAATCAAGGAGAATTGTACTCGTGCGTGTCATAGTATTACATCTTTTACAATTCACCTCGGTAGTGTAATAATCTTCGCCGTTACGCATAATGTTAAAGGTGTAAATGCTTTTTGTCGGGCCTCTTGAAATAACAGCTTCATTTTCTGTTACAGCATAAAATTCAAGCTCTTGACCTACCAAAATCTTTTCGCTTGGAGTTACGGTAAATTCCTTAAATACAAAGGGAATATCGGCAATTTCAATGTCCATCGAAGCTGAGGCGACAGTTTCGGAACAATCCTTAACATTCATGGTTACTCGATATGTTCCCACTGTTTTAAATGACAATGGGGTCTCGAAATTATCCTTGTATTCACAGATGGTTTCTTCGCCCGTATCAAGATTTATGTATGTGTATTGATACTGATACGTCGGATATCCGCCGCTTACTCCTACATTAAAGGTGCAATATTTTCCTCTGTCCCAATAGCTGTCAAAATCATTGGAAATTTTAACACTCATAGGCTCACGGGCAT
>JBGVDU010000410.1:0-6635 GCA_045119555.1 Acutalibacteraceae bacterium
TTACTTAAAGCAAAACGGAAAATATAACAAAAACGAGAGTAAAATAAAATTCAATGACGTTGAAGAATGCTTGGTTATTGTTATATCCTCTTTTTCAAGCGTTACATCCTATGAAAACCAGACGAAAAAGGCTATTAACAACAAGGGCATTCAAGACGCTTTAGTTGAAGTTTTAAGGCATCAGCTTGAGATATATTTCATTGAAAATCCGCTCGAAGCCGATAAAATTGCAGGTCAGGTGCTTGTCAACAAAAGAAGCCGAGAAAAGGCGGAGAAAACAAGACTTGATATAAAGAAAACCTTGTCAAGCAATATGGACATGACAAGCCGTGTTGCCAAGTTTGTTGATTGCAGAAGCAAGGATACAGAGCAAAGAGAATTATTCATGGTGGAGGGTGACTCTGCTCTCGGTGCCTGTAAGCAGGCAAGAGATCCCGATTTTCAGGCGATAATGCCGATAAGAGGTAAAATACTGAATTGCTTAAAGGCTGATTACGATAAGATTTTTAAAAGTGAAATAATCACCGATTTACTTAAAGTTTTGGGCTGCGGTGTAGAAACGAAGTCCAAATCAAATAAAAATCTATCTTTGTTCAATATTAATATGCTGAGGTGGAACAAAGTAATTCTCTGTACCGATGCCGATGTTGACGGATTCCAAATCAGAACATTGTTGCTTACCATGCTTTACAGACTTACACCTACCTTGATTAAAGAGGGAAAGGTTTTTATAGCAGAATCTCCGCTCTATGAGATTACAACCAAAAATCAAATTTACTTTGCTTACACAGAGCAGGAAAAGGAAATGTTCATAAAAGAAATAGGCGAGGATAAATTCACTGTTCAGCGTTCAAAAGGTCTTGGTGAAAACGAACCCGACATGATGAATCTCACGACCATGAATCCAAAAACTCGCAGATTGATAAAGGTAATGCCCGATGATGCGGAAAAGACAGCAGAAATTTTTGACATTTTGCTCGGCGATAATCTCAGCGGACGTAAGGACTACATTGTCAAGTACGGTGCGAACTACATTGATAATCTTGATGTAAGTTAATTTTAGAGGGAAGGAGAGAGAACCAATGGCAAAACGTAAAAAGGGCGAGAAAAGTATTTCCCAGCCTAAAATGAAGGGTGTAATTAAGGGAGCGGGAGAAGTTGTAGATCAACGTATAGTTTCCACCATAGAAGAAAACTATATGCCTTATGCGATGAGCGTAATTTTGTCCCGAGCAATTCCCGAAATAGACGGCTTCAAACCCTCGCACAGAAAACTTTTATATACGATGTACAAAATGGGTCTGCTTGGACCGACAAGAACAAAGTCCGCAAATATCGTAGGACAGACGATGAAGCTAAATCCTCACGGCGACAGTGCTATTTACGACACAATGGTTCGACTTAGCCGTGGTTATGAAGCACTTTTGCACCCGTATGTAGACAGTAAGGGTAACTTTGGTAAGTTTTACAGCCGAGATATGGCTTGGGCGGCGTCGAGATACACGGAAGCGAAGCTTGATTCCATTTGCAATGAGCTGTTTAAAGATATTGATAAAGATACGGTTGATTTCGTTGATAACTACGACAATACATTAAAAGAGCCTACTCTGTTGCCGGCAACATTTCCGTCGGTTTTAGTAAATGCCAATACGGGTATTGCGGTAGGTATGGCAAGCTCTATTTGTTCCTTTAACCTCAGAGAGCTTTGCGAAACTACTATTGCCTTAATTAAAGATAAAGACCATGATATTATTTCTACCTTGCCTGCACCCGATTTTATCGGCGGCGGTCAGATTGTGTACGACGTAAACACCTTTAAACAAATTTACGAAACAGGCAGAGGCAGCTTTAAGGTTCGAGGTACTTATTCCTATGACAGCTCCGCCAACTGTATTGATGTTCTGAGTATTCCGCCGACAGCAACCTCGGAAGCAATTATTGAAAAGGTAATTGATTTGGTTAAGGGCGGAAAAATAAAAGAAATATCGGATATCCGTGATGAAACGGGTATTGACGGTTTAAAAATTACTATTGATTTAAAGAGAAATACTGACCCGGAATTTCTCATGCAAAAGCTGTATAAGATGACTCCTTTGGAGGATTCCTTTGCATGCAATTTTAACGTACTTATCGCAGGAGTACCGAGAGTGCTCGGTGTAAAAGCACTTTTGGAGGAATGGATAGCATTCCGAGTTGAATGTGTTCGCAGACGAACCGCATTTGATTTGGACAAAAAGCAGAGTAAACTGCACTTGTTAAAAGGCCTTGAGAAAATTCTTTTAGATATTGACAAGGCAATTAAAATCGTAAGAGAAACGCACGAGGAAAGCGACGTTGTTCCAAATCTTATGATTGGCTTCGGAATAGATGAAATTCAAGCCGAATACGTTGCTGAAATTAAACTCAGACATTTAAACAGAGAATACATTCTCAAGCGTACAAAAGAAATTGAAGAACTTGAAAATGAAATCAAAAAGTTACAGGATATTTTGGCAAGCAAGACAAAGGTTAAGTCTATCATTGTTGATGAGCTGAAAGAGGTATCGAAGAAGTACGGTAAGGACAGAGTTTCAACCTTGATTTATCCGGAGGATATCAAAGAGGTGGAAATTGTACCGGAAATTCCCGATTATCCTGTTAATTTGTACTTCACTAAAGAGGGTTATTTCAAGAAGATTACTCCGTTGTCGCTTAGAATGGGCGGTGAGCAAAAGCTTAAGGAGGGTGATTTTATCTTCCAAAGCTACGAATCAACCAACACCGCAGACCTGCTGTTCTTTACGAACAAATGTCAAGTATATAAAGCAAAGGCGGCTGATTTCCCCGATACAAAAGCAAGCGTTTTAGGCGAATATGTTGCCGCTAAGCTTGGCATGGATGAGGAAGAGGTTCCTGTTTCTATGGTTGTTACCAAGAATTATGAGGGATTTTTGATATTCGGCTTTGAAAACGGTAAGCTTGCAAAAATACCGCTCAATGCCTATGCAACAAAGACAAACCGCAGAAAGCTAACAGGTGCTTACAGCGATAAATCACCCCTTGCAGATATGCTGTTTATTGAAGAAGATTGTGACATTGTTCTTACATCTTCCTCCGGAAGAATGCTTTTGCTCCATTCCGGTGCTGTCACACTAAAGACTACACGAAGCACTCAAGGTATATCTGCCATGAAAATGAAAAAAGGTCAGAGATTGCTTAAATTGGAAATCTATGAAGAGGGAAGATTTGTCAATCCAAGCAGATACCGTTCTAAAACTATTCCAACTCTCGGTGGTTTGCCCTCGGGCGAGGAAGCTGAGAATCTTCAACTTAATTTGCTGTAAATAATTAATCCTGCCGCAACTTTTATCGGTTTCGGCAGGATTTTTAGCTGTGATTGATTTTTATTCTTTTGACAAAAGCTTATTAAGCTCTTCCATAAAGGTGTTGATATCCTTGAATTGTCTGTAAACAGACGCAAAACGAACGTAAGCAACTTCATCAATATTTTTTAAGGAATCCATTGCAAATTCACCGATTGCCTGAGAGGTTATCTCTCTGTCGAGCGAGTTTTGAAGCTTTTTCTCAATTTCCGTTACGACAGCTTCAATTTCTTCAAGTGGCACGGGACGCTTTTCGCATGCTCTGAGCATACCTCCAAGAAGCTTGTTTCTGTCAAAAGGCTCACGCGATCTATCTCTTTTTACTACTATTATCGGAATTGTTTCGACAGTTTCATGAGTAGTAAATCTTCTGCTGCATTTTAGACACTCACGTCTTCTGCGAATTCGCTCTCCGTCATCAGCAGGACGTGAGTCGATAACTTTACTTTCTTCATAAGAACAAAACGGACACTTCATGCGGCTACCCTCCGATTGATGATTTATGGTAATAATTTTACTATAAATTTTCGTTATTTGCAATAGAAATTTTTCTGAAAGAACAAAAAAGCTGTTTCAAATACTATGTGTATCGAAACAGCTTTAATTTATTTGTATTAGTCTACATTATTTAAATTTCCTTGACTGTCTGCTTTAAGGTAAGCGTTGATAAATCCGTCGATTTCGCCGTCCATTACCGCATTAATGTTTGCAGACTCAAAACCTGTTCTGTGGTCTTTGGCAAGAGTATAGGGCATGAATACATAAGAGCGAATCTGACTGCCCCATGTAATTTCCTTCTGAACGCCCTTAATATCCTCAATCTTGTCAAGATGTGCTTTTTCTTTAATTTCAACAAGCTTGGAAATAAGCATCTGCATAGCAACCTCACGGTTCTGATGCTGGCTTCTTTCAACCTGGCAGGCAACAACAATACCTGTCGGAATATGAGTAAGACGAACAGCAGAGGAGGTTTTGTTTACCTTCTGTCCGCCGGCACCGCTTGCACGGTAAACGTCCATTTTGATATCCTCGGCGGGAATATCAATGCTGACATCCTTCTCTATTTCGGGCATAACCTCAAGAGATGCAAAGGATGTATGTCTACGTCCCGAACTGTCAAACGGAGATACTCTAACCAAACGGTGAACACCTGCTTCACTCTTTAAATAACCGTAAGCATTTTCACCCTCAACAAGTATAACCGCACTCTTTAGTCCTGCCGTATCGCCGTCAAGATAGTCAAGTGTTTTAACCTTGAAGTTGTGTCTTTCAGCCCAACGACCGTACATTCTGTAAAGCATTTCAGCCCAATCCTGAGCCTCCGTTCCGCCGCTTCCTGCGTGGAATGTGAGAATAGCATTGTTTTTGTCGTATTCTCCTGTCAAAAGCGTAGAAAGTCTTTGTGCCTCAAGATTAGCCTTAACCTTCTCGTATTCTTCCTTAGCTTCGTCTAAAATGGATTCGTCCTCTTCTTCGTTACCCATATCAATAAGGGCGAGAGTATCCTCGTAGTCGCTTACAAGCTGCTGATAATTGTTTACTTTATTTTTGAGAACGCTTGTCCTCTGCAAAATTTTCTGAGAATTTTCCATATCATCCCAAAAACCGGGTTCCGCCGCTTTAAATTCCAGCTGTTCAATTTCCGATTCACAAGCTTTTAATCCAAGTGCGTCTGCCAAATCGTTTATTTCGGGCAGCAGCTCCTCAACGGCAAGTCTTAATTCTTCAAACTGTACCATAACATTTTTCCTCTCATAATGTGATTATGTAATTTCACTATTAACTATACTATTATATTATGAAACGGAAAAAATGTAAAGCGAAAATTTAACCGAAAAAGGATAACTAAACGATATGAAAGTGATACTAAGCACCAATATACTGCCGAATAAGTGCATAGTGGTGTGATTAGGCTGAGTAAAGAAGTCCTGTTTTTAGATTAATATAAAAATAATTTCGGTCAATTTATTGTATAATATGCTTGTGTAATTTTAAATTTCCGTGAATATTTAAAGTAAATCGAAATTAATATTGTAATTTGGAACTTTTTTTGATATAATCAATAAAAGCATATATAAAAATTTATGTTAGTATTTGTGTTGGGATGTGATTAAAATAAACTACGTCGGCCTAAAATGCGGCATTTGCGGGTCTGATTTTGACGAACATGACGATGTTGTTGTATGTCCGGATTGCGGTACCCCTATGCACCGTTTATGTTATAAGGAAAATTCGGTATGCCCAAATTCTGATAAACATGCTGACGGGTATATTTTTGATGGGTTTGATAAAATAAAGGAATCTGCTCAAGGTAAGAGCGATTCGCATAAGGTAGATGGTTATTCGGCAGGGCAAGCGGTGTGCCCTATATGCGGTGAGAAGAACAAAAGCGATGCTTCTTTTTGTAATTATTGCGGTACAAGATTACGCAGACAAGCAAATCCCGTGCAGGGGCAGCAGTATCAGGCTCCCTTTGCGGTGCAAGCATTCGATCCGTTGGCAGGTATGTCTGCCGATACGGAGTTTGAAGAAAATGTAAATGCTTCGGATATGGCGTGTTATGTTGCGGTCAATACGCCTTATTATTTGACTGTTTTTAACAGATTGAAGCAAAAGATGAATCGCTTTAATTTTTCCGCGGCCGTTTTTTCCGGAGTTTGGTTTTTGTACAGAAAGCAATATAAAATAGGAAGTATATTGTTATCCATAAATATCCTGCTGTATTCATTGCGATACTTTTTCTCGGTGACGTTCAGTATGCCCGTGATGGAAAAGCTTTTGTCTGCAATAGGCGTTTCTTCATCCGAGTTGGTATCATTAACAATGGAGCAATATGTCGCGATGAGCGGGGCAATAGAGCAACTATCACTGCAGGAGCAGTTTTTTATGGTATTGCCGACAATAGTATTAATTCTTCAAATAGTGTTAATGGTTCTTGTAGGGCTAAATGCAAATAAAATGTATTACAAGCATTGCGTGAAAAAAATACAGTTTATTAAATCCGAAGCTGTCGCAAATTCTTTGAGCAAAGAGGATACTGTCAAGGTTTTGAGCCTTTCGGGCGGTGTTAATATTTTTGTTGCATTTGCTTTTGCATTGTTCTATTTTTTATTTTATTTTGTCGTTTGATTTGTGGATAGAAATGCAGATAATAAAGGAGAGATAGATTATATGAAAATCAGAAAGGCTGTAATACCGGCTGCAGGTCTTGGTACAAGGGTTCTTCCTGCTACAAAGGCTATGCCTAAGGAAATGTTGCCGATTGTTGATAAG
>JBGVDU010000411.1:0-1994 GCA_045119555.1 Acutalibacteraceae bacterium
TGATTGAAAGGTATCTATCCAGCTGACTCAACATTCCGCTGGCATCCTCAAAATAATTGTACGGAATATTGTTGCCGTTGAGATAAACTCCGCAGGAGCTGATATCCGAAGCAACGTATATCTCTCTGTAATTTCTCATATCGCCCTTAAACCAATTTTCAAAGGTAGTACAAATATTGCCGACTACTGTTTTTATGTCCTCTTCGCTGCTTTCCTCGGTAAGTGCCATTCCCTTGCTCAGCTTAAAATTCTGCTCGGGAACATATCTGACAGAATCAAAAAAACCGAAAAGTGTAAGTCTTTCAAAGAATTCTTTTCTCTGATTAAGTGGTCTGATGTTCTCAAGTATAAGCAAATCTGCTTTTTCGTCCTTATTATATGCCAGCCTGTGCACTATGCAGCACAGCAGATGATACATTGTTGAACCATGGTAAAGTACCCAAAAAATCCCTCCGTCAAACTAAAGGCATTCAGCTTACTATACTTATTAAGATCTGCTCACCCTGCTTGTACAAAGCAAGAGCATCACTTACAGATATTTTCAGCTTTGAGCCTGTCTGTATAAAATACTGCGTAATATCGTCACTGAAGTCCTTTATCGCTTTCTTCATCTCAACCGAGGAAGAAGCCATAATCTTCTCAGCCGAAAGAGCCTCTGCCGTGCTTGCTTCAAAATATGTATTCACACACTTTTCCGACTGCTCACTTCCGTAAACCGCAGGGGCAAGACACAGATAAGCAAGCTCATACTCACGGCTGTAACGATTCATACCGCTGAACAATCTACGCCCGCAAACAGTATCGTAAGCTTTTCTGAATTCGCCGCTGAGCTTCGGGTGAATCGTCTTATTCATAACGAGCACGGGATTGCGGTAGTAAAAGGGTTTACAGCCGTATTTCTTAAATTTCTTTATAAAGCTGTAATCTGAGCTTAGCACTCCCGTTGATTTCGGCGACTGCGGTGCTTCGATTTTAAAGCCCTCTTCAACGGAAATACTTAAAACATCGAAAGGAATCGAATAATCCTGCATTACAGCTTCAATAAAGGTTCGTGGAAGAGATGATGTTACATAAGCATATATTTTAAGATTATTAAAAGCTGCTATATCGAGAAGTCGTACAACATATCTGTTCGGAACATAAAACTGACGTCTGTACGAAAGCTCGGTATTGTAATCAATCGATGAATGCAAGGCATCATTAATTTTGCCGTAAATCACTTCAAGTTTCACCGACTTGTCGTCAAGGTTTTGTCTGAGTGCAGCAAAGCCCCTTACACCTGTTTCGGCTTCTATCATTTCAAATATTTCTTTATCCGTTTTCAGACTTGTAACGGCACTGTCAAAAATATCGGTAATTATTGCCGAATTGTCAAGCATACCCGACGCAAGCTCAGCAACCGCAGGGCGGACAAAAACGGACGACAAATGACTTTGACCGATTTTCTCACTGAAAACTTTATCCTTCAAGAAAGGAATACGGCAAAACACATTCAGTTTAAGCAAATTAAGTCCGAAAGCAACAGGATTGCTGACAGCGGCTTCTCTGTTCTGATTATGAAAACATAAGCAGCAAAAATTCACGTCCTCGTTGCCGTTGGTAAGTATGTCATAGAGATTTCTAACAAAATCAAGCGGCAATTTTTCTATCATTTTCTTCTCTAAACTCCCTTATTCTTTAATTCTTAACAAATTATACTGCGTTGAAAAAGAGCGGTCAATAATATTTACAAAGGCTTAGCATATAATTAGCATTCAGTTTACAAGCCATAACTTGGATTTAACAATAGTGAGTATTTTCAAGCAAATTCAAACACAACAGCAAAAAAAGCAGGGACTTCCACCCTGCTTCGTAAGGTGAAAATCCCTGTAATTATTTAAAAACTAAGCCTACCAAAGTTTTGCTCAATACTTTTCAAAGTTTTGCTCAAGCCTTTTCAAAGGCTTGCAGATTCCAAAGACAGCGTCTTTGGTCGCCGCTCGCAAGCGGCGAAA
>JBGVDU010000412.1:0-1882 GCA_045119555.1 Acutalibacteraceae bacterium
TTTGAAGAAGGCAAATTACCGTCAATATATAATGCTCTGACAATTCCGATTGGAGAGAAAACTCTTACCGTAGAAGTTGCACAGCACATAGGCGACAACTCCGTAAGATGTATTGCAATGTCATCAACAGACGGCTTAAAAAGAGGTACTCCCGTGACTGATACGGGTAAAGCTATAAGTGTTCCTGTCGGCGATGCAACTCTCGGAAGAATTTTCAATGTACTCGGAGATACGGTTGACAACGGAGAACCTCCGAAAAACTGTGAACGCTGGAATATTCACCGTTCTGCACCTGATTATGATGAGCTGTCAACATCAACCGAAATTCTTGAAACAGGTATTAAGGTAATTGATTTGATTTGTCCATATTCAAAGGGCGGTAAAATCGGATTGTTCGGCGGTGCAGGTGTAGGAAAAACAGTTCTTATTATGGAGCTTATCAATAATATCGCCAAACAGCACGGCGGTATTTCCGTATTCACAGGTGTCGGAGAGAGAACGAGAGAGGGTAACGACCTTTACAACGAAATGAAGGAATCCGGAGTTCTCAGCAATACGGCATTGGTTTACGGTCAGATGAACGAGCCGCCCGGAGCAAGAATGAGAGTGGCTTTATCGGGACTTACAATGGCTGAATATTTCAGAGATGAAGAGGGTCAGGACGTTCTTCTTTTCGTTGACAATATCTACCGTTTCACGCAGGCAGGAAGTGAGGTTTCCGCACTTCTCGGACGTATGCCGTCCGCCGTTGGTTATCAGCCGACACTTGCAAACGAAATGGGAGCTTTGCAGGAAAGAATTACTTCCACGAAAAAGGGTTCTATTACTTCCGTACAAGCTGTATATGTACCTGCCGATGATTTAACAGACCCTGCTCCTGCCACTACCTTTGCACATCTGGACGCAACAACCGTATTATCAAGAAGCATATCTTCTCAAGGAATTTACCCTGCGGTAGATCCGCTCGAATCGACAAGCCGTATTTTAAGTCCCGACATTCTCGGAAAAAAGCACTATCGTGTTGCAAGAGAGGTTCAGCGAATCTTACAGAGATACAAAGAGCTTATGGATATCATTGCCATTATGGGAATGGATGAGCTTTCTGATGAGGATAAGCTGCTTGTTTCAAGAGCGAGAAAAATTCAAAGATTCTTATCACAACCGTTTTCGGTATCAGAAAAGTTTACAGGATTTCCGGGTGTGTATGTTCCTCTGTCAGAAACTATCCGAGGCTTTGAAGAAATTATTGAAGGTACACACGATGATTTGCCCGAATCTGCATTCTTGTTTGCGGGAACGATTGATGATGTGGTTGAAAAAGCAAGAAAGGCACAAAAATGAGTACGTTTATGCTAATTGTATCATCACCCGACGGTGATAAATTCAAAGGTCAAGCAGAAAAACTCACCTTGCGTGGTTGTGAAGGAGATTTAGCTGTATTGGCAGGACATATTCCTTTCATAACATCTGTAAAGCCTTGCGACTGTAAAATTGTTCTTGAGGATGGTACAGAAAAAATTGCTCACACAGATGGCGGTTTGCTTTCCGTTTCAAACAAAGCCACTTCATTTCTGACAGGAAGATTTTACTGGAAACAAGACAAATAATTTATAAAAGAATTCAAGATATCGAGCCAAGCGTCATGTTATATAGCTGTAATCCGTTAAAAAAATAAATTTGCAATACGAAAAACGAACAGTAATTCTTTTCGAGTGTATTTTAATTATATTCAAAAATCATCACGGAAAATATAACTGTATTTGTTTGGTTTATCTTGAGTTCTTTTTATTTTTCTCTTGTAAAATTCTGTTTTTTCTACTATAATATAACCGTAATTTTTATGTATTTTATAAAAATTTGGCAATTACGGAGGATAAAATGA
>JBGVDU010000413.1:0-1419 GCA_045119555.1 Acutalibacteraceae bacterium
CGCCCCGGCAAGAGGGGCAAAGGTAGAGTAAATAGAGAACAGATTTTCAGCAAAGCTGAAAATCACAAATCGGCGAACAACAAACCACCCGTAAACAACATACCAAAAAACAAAAAAGTATCTGAGGAAGAAACCGTCAGATACTCCGGGGAGAACCACTGTCAGCAGGTTCTCCCCATTCAAGCTGCACGAAAGTGCAAAACTTCCTTAGTGCCCCTCTCCGCTGAGTGGAGTATAAAGGTGTTTCGCTCACTGCGGTGAGCGACCAAAGACGCTGTCTTTGGAATCTGCAAGCCTTTGAAAAGGCTTGAGCGAAACTTTAATAGAGTTACCAAAAGTGAAGTACAAAAGCTTTAACAAAAAACTAACCCAAAATCCCTCTTTTTTTACGATACCTACACATTTCGATGCACACCCTTGACAGTGGGTGCATATACATAGTATAATACATACGAACAAAACTTCGGGGCGGGGTGAAATTCCCCACCGACGGTGATTGAATATAATTTTATTCAAAAGCCCGTGAGCCTGAAAAGGTTGAACAGGTGCGATTCCTGTGCCGACGGTATAGTCCGGATGAGAGAGGTTTATTTATAAACAGTGAACTTGCGTCCCCATGGTACAGTTGCGTATTCATGGGGATTTTTTATTATTCGTTCACTTAAAGCCTTCCTGCTCCGTTATGTTCTAATACCGATTTTCTCTTTGAAATCGGTATCGCACATCACCGAATAATAAATTCACAGCTCGGTGACGTGATAATGGAAAGGAGTTTTTTCAATGAGTAACTACTCAAAAACCACATCAAACGTTCAAAAGCTGACAACCATGGGACTTCTGTGTGCAATAGCATATATCTGCACATTTATCTTCCACGATATCCCCATTTTTCCCTCGGCTCCGTTTTTAAGCCTTGACCCTAAAGATGCAGTTATTGCAATCGGCGGATTTATCTTCGGGCCTGTTTCGGCACTTGTTATGACGGTTGTCGTATGCTTAATCGAAACAATTACAATCAGCTCAACAGGTATAATAGGATTAATTATGAATGTGCTTTCTACCGGTGTTTTTGCTATTGTTGCAACCTTTATGTACAGTAAAAAGCCGAAATTTAAATATGCTATAATCGGTCTTATTATCGCTACCGTTTCGATGACTGCCGTAATGATTCTTTGGAATTACCTTGTAACACCGCTTTATATGTCAATAGACAGAGCCGTTATCGTTCCGATGCTTCCGACGGTATTTTTACCGTTTAATCTTCTCAAGGGTTGTCTTAATTCTGCATTGACTCTCTTCTTATACAAGGCAGTCGTAACGGTACTCCAAAAGGCAAAGCTTTTGCCGAGAAGCACGGCTGAGAAAACAAGCGGTTCTAAGAAAAATAACCTCACCCTTATGGTTACGATTGGCTCTCTC
>JBGVDU010000414.1:0-2314 GCA_045119555.1 Acutalibacteraceae bacterium
TATGTCATCTGATAAATCATTTTTTTCGGGTGTAAAAAAGCACGACAGCTTGCAAACGCCCACTCAAAAGCAGAATCAAATAAATATAACAAACGACAGAATAAGCTTTTCGCAGGATAAAAAAATCAACACAACAGACACCTATGCACACACAAACAAGCACAGTGATATTCCAACAGCCGTTGCCGAAAGCAATTCCGACACCGCTTCCGATTTTAAAGCTGTTATTGATACCTACGTTAAGAATGCACAAACAGCACTTGACGAATACATGCAAATGAACCAAGAGCAGGTTGACACGGTCGTTCAAGCAATGGCACTTGCAGGGCTTGAGCATCACATGGAGCTTGCAAAGCTTGCATTCGAGGAAACTGGACGAGGTGTTGTCGAGGACAAAATAATCAAAAATATGTTCTCCACAGAGTATATCTGGCACTCCGTAAAGCACACGAAAACGGTTGGAATCATCGAGGAAAACGAGCTTGAAGGCTACGTTGAGGTTGCCGAACCCGTTGGTATCGTTGCAGGTGCAACACCCGTGACAAACCCGACTTCGACAACCATGTTTAAATCATTAATTTGTGCAAAGTCGAGAAATCCCATCATTTTCGGATTCCACCCAAGTGCACAGAAAAGCTCTTCCGCTGCCGCAAGAATTGTTTACGAAGCCGCCGTCAAGGCAGGTGCACCGAAAAACTGCATACAGTGGATAGAAAATCCGTCGCTTGAAGCGACTAACTACCTTATGAATCACCCGGGTGTATCGCTTGTTTTGGCAACGGGCGGAGCCGGCATGGTAAAGGCGGCGTATTCAACAGGTAAACCCGCACTCGGCGTAGGTCCCGGAAATGTACCCTGCTACATCGAGAAAACAGCCGATTTACAGCGAGCCTGCACCGATCTTATGCTTTCAAAAACCTTTGACAACGGCATGATTTGTGCCTCCGAGCAGGCGGTCATTGTCGATAAGGAGATTGCCTCCGAGTTTGAAAAAATTATGACGGAAAACGGCTGTTATTTCCTAAATCCGGGCGAGGTTGAAAAGGTTTCCGCTTATGTAATTAATCCGCAAAAGGGCAGTGTCAATCCGAATGTGGTGGGAAAATCCGCCGATTTTATTGCAAAAAGCTCTGGCATCAGCGTTCCCGAAAACACAAAAATTCTTATTGCAAGGCTTGGCGGTGTGGGCAATAATTACCCTCTTTCTCACGAAAAGCTATCCCCCGTGCTTGCGTACTATATTTGCGAAAACAGCGAAGAGGGATTTAAAATCGCAAATGCTACGCTTGAGATGGGCGGTCTCGGTCACTCAGCCGTTATCCACAGCCGCAACGAAGATCTTATAAATGCTTACGGCGAAAAGATGAGGGTAGGACGAGTTATTTCCAACTCTCCGTCCTCGCAGGGTGCGATCGGCGATGTTTACAACACGAATATTCCGTCACTCACCCTCGGCTGTGGCTCTTACGGTCACAACAGTACAACCTCAAATGTTTCTACCGTAAACCTTATCAACAAAAAGCGTATCGCCCACAGACGTGTAAATATGCAGTGGTTTAAAATTCCGCCGAAGATTTATTTTGAATACGGCTCAATTCAATACCTCAACAAAATGAGTAAAATTGAGCGTGCATTCATTGTTACCGACAACACAATGCTTGAGCTTGGCAATGTTGAGAAAGCACTGTACTATCTACGCAAAAGAGAAACCTTTTGCAGAACGGAAATTTACAGCGACATTGAGCCCGATCCAGATGTTGAAACAGTTATGCGTGGTGTTAAGGCGATGAACAGCTTCAAGCCTGACGTGATTATCGCACTCGGCGGCGGTTCGGTTATAGATGCCGCAAAATGTATGTGGCTTTTCTACGAGCATCCCGACCAAACCTTTGAGGGAATGAAGCAAAAGTTTATGGATATCCGCAAGCGTGCGTACAAGTTTCCTCAGCTTGGCATTAAAGCTAAGCTTGTGGCAGTTCCCACAACATCAGGCACAGGCTCGGAGGTTACTTCTTTCTCCGTGATCACAGACCGCTCAAACGGCAATGTCAAATATCCGTTAGCCGACTACGCACTTACACCGTCTGTCGCAATTATTGACCCTCAGTTTGTTACAACTCTCCCGAAAAACGCCACTGCCGATACTGGACTTGACGTACTCACCCACGCAATAGAGGCTTATGTTTCCGTTATGGCAAGCGACTACACGGACGGACTTGCAATGCAGGCTGTGGATATTGTTTTCAATTATTTACCACGAGCCTACAAAAACGGTTCAACCGACCTTGAAGCAAGAGAAAAAATGCACAACGCA
>JBGVDU010000415.1:0-6161 GCA_045119555.1 Acutalibacteraceae bacterium
CATTTGACAGACAAGTTCAAAGATATAGAAGAAACAGAGAAAAGACCGACAAAAAGGCGGAGTTTACAAAAATTCAGCGTGAATTGACGGGCTTCAACGATAAGGTTAATTCTCAGAAAAACGGCAATATGCGTGCCGCTCGGGCAGAGGAGGCGTTGCTGGCTTATCTCATTCATAATCCCGATATGGTACGCAGTGTATATGCAGAGCTGCCGCCCGAAAAAATGGTTACGGAGTTCAACCGAAAGGTATATTCGGCAATTACTCAGCGTATATTAAGCGGTGCTTCGGCAATGCTAATAGATATTTCAAGTGAGTTTTCACCAGAGGAAAATTCACGGATAGCGGCTATTTTGGCAAAGCATAACGTCGAAACAGCCACACCGCAGGCATGCAGGGAGTATGTTTCGATAATCCTTGAAGAGGGAGAAAAGCGTTCCGCAAAGGAAATTGCGAGCGAATCCGACGAGGATATTCAGGCATATTTCAATATGCTCAAGGAACAGCAAAAAAAGAAAAAGCAATGATGCAGGCTAAGCTTCAAAATGCTTTTTATATACAGGCATAGGGCGTAGGCCCTTGCAAAGAAAGAGAGGAAATGTATATGGCAACAGCACAAACACCCGATAAGAAGACAATCCTTAGAGAATTGGGCGAAAAGGGAAAGGCAAAGGGTAACCTCAGCACAAAGGAAATTCTTGATGCAATGGGCGAGGTTGATTTTGATCCCGAACAGCTTGAAAAATTCTACGACGCTTTAGAGGCGGCAGGTATTGAGGTTGTTGACGATGTTGACGATTTTCCGCTTGATAATTTGGAGTGTGAGCTTGCCGCAAGCGGAGAAACAACAATGCCCGAGCCGGGCGACGGTGCAGTTACGATTGACGATCCCGTTAAGGTTTATCTTAAGGAAATCGGTCGAGTTCCGCTCTTGACATCAGAGGAAGAAATTGACCTTGCTATCAGAATCAAGGAGGGTGACAGTGCCGCTAAGAAGCGTTTGTCAGAGGCTAACCTCCGACTTGTTGTAAGTATTGCAAAGCGTTACTTGGGAAGAGGTATGCAGTTCCTTGATTTGATTCAAGAGGGTAACCTCGGTCTTATTAAGGCTGTTGAAAAGTTTGATTACACTAAGGGCTTTAAGTTTTCAACTTATGCAACATGGTGGATAAGACAGGCTATTACAAGGGCTATCGCAGATCAGGCGAGAACAATCAGAATTCCCGTGCACATGGTTGAAACTATCAACAAGGTTAAAAAGGTTTCCAGTCAGCTGCTTCACACAAACGGCCACGAGCCGTCAGCAGAGGAAATTTCCGAGGTTCTCGATATGCCTGTTGACAAGGTAAGAGAAATCATGCGTGTGGCACAGGAGCCTGTTTCCCTTGAAACACCTATCGGTGAAGAGGAGGATTCCCACTTGGGCGACTTTATCCCCGATGACGATGCACCCGCACCGGCAGATGCTGCGAGCCATACATTGCTCAAGGAACAGCTTTCAGAGGTTTTGGACACTCTCACACCGAGAGAAGAAAAGGTTCTCAGACTTCGTTTCGGTCTTGAGGACGGCCGTTCCAGAACATTGGAAGAGGTTGGCAAGGAATTTAAAGTTACTCGTGAGAGAATCAGACAAATTGAGGCAAAGGCTCTTCGTAAGCTCAGACACCCAAGCCGCAGTAAAAAGCTTAAAGATTTTCTTGATTGATGATTTAATATCGGTGATATGCCAATGAAAACATACGATGAAGTATCAATAATGCTTGAAAATATCATAGACGAAGTACCGCCTCAGCTTTTTGATAAGCTAAGTGGGGGAGTTGTCTTGGCGGAGGAATTTAAACTGCATAAAAGCAGTCGCCCCGAACGTCCGCTGTACATAATGGGAGAATATTGTAACGATACCATGGGAAGAAGAATAATTATCTATTACGGCTCTTTTAACATCGTTTACGGTTATCTCAATAACACAAAATTCAGAGAAAAGCTCCGACATACTTTTTCACATGAGCTGAGGCATCATGTGGAAAACTTGTCGGGCGTCAAAACCTTGAATAATTTTGATGATGAACGGCTTGATATGTATAATTCGGGTATTGATATAGCCGAATTTCATGAACCGCCGATTGTCTGATGTTGTACGTTTTGATATTTTTTTGTAACTTTTTGAAATATTATTGACATTCTTCGTGCTTTGTATTATCATTCTTTAGAAGAGATAATTTGGTAAGTGTACCTTTTGGTGCTTGCCATGTGTTTTTGCGGTCAAATTTATGATTATTCGTATTTATTAATTTTTGATTTTAAAAGGATTGACCGATTGGCATTTGATATTTTGCCTGTGACTGTTTTGGGGAATTATAGCAGTCTTTATTGAAAATCTGAATTTGGAGAGTGCCTAAGTGGATAAGTTTGTTATTAACGGTGGAAAAAAGCTGTACGGCGAAATTTCTGTCAGCGGTGCAAAAAATGCCGCAGTTGCGATTATTCCGGCTGTCGTACTTGCTGACGGGCCGTGTATTATAGAAAACCTACCCAACATAAAAGACGTATCGGTGATAATTTCGATTCTGAAGCACATGGGTGCAACCGTAAACAGAATCAGCGATTCCGTTGTTGAAATTGACCCGAGAGGAATTGTAAGCCATGAGGTTACTTGCAGTAAGCTTGTGAGCGATATGAGAGCATCGTACTACTTGCTTGGTGCGTTACTCGGAAAGTTTGGCAAAGCGACAGTTCCCATGCCGGGCGGATGCAGTTTTTGTGAGCGTCCTGTGGATTTGCATCTGAAAGCATTTGAAGCACTCGGTGCAACCTGTGACGTTGCTTGCAGAGAGATAAAGCTCGATTCTAAAGAGCTTTGCGGCAACAGAATTTACTTTGATGTTGTTTCCGTCGGTGCTACTATGAATGCTATGCTTGCGGCTGTAAAGGCAAAGGGCAGAACGGTTATTGAAAATGCCGCTAAAGAGCCGCACGTTGTAGACCTTGCAAATTTTCTTATCTCAATGGGAGCAAATGTCAAGGGTGCAGGTACGGACGTTATAAAAATTACGGGAGTAGAGAAGCTTCACGGCTGTAATTACTCGATTATACCTGATCAAATTGAGGCAGGAACTTATATGACGGCAGTTGCCGCAACAGGCGGAAATGTTCTTATTAAGGACGTTATTCCCGAGCATCTTGATTCCATAACCGCAAAGCTGAGAGATACGGGCACTGTGGTTGAGGAATATGACGAGGCTGTAAGAGTTATCAGAGAGGGTGCACTTACACGTTGTAATGTTAAGACAATGCCGCACCCCGGTTTCCCGACAGATATGCAGCCGCAGTTTGTTGCTTTGCTCGCAATAGCAAACGGTACAAGCCGTGTTAATGAGAGTGTTTGGGAAAGCAGATTTTCCTATATTCCTCAGCTGAAAATGATGGGTGCCGAGATTTATGACCAGGGTAATGTTGCATTGGTTCAGGGAAAGAAGCATTTGCACGGTGCACAGGTTAAGGCTTTGGATTTGCGTGCAGGTGCCGCTTTGGTGGTTGCAGGTCTTGCCGCTGAGGGAGTTACGGAAATTGAGGATATCCGCTACATTGAGCGTGGCTACGAAAAAATAGTTGAAAAGCTCACAGGAGTAGGTGCAGATATCCGCAGAGTAACATATAAAACAGATACGGACTCGGATATTTAATGCTGTGTTAAAGCTGTTTATATAGTATCCTATTCGGGAAATGTATCTTGAGCAAAATATACAATTACTTATGAAGTATGCCGTTTTTTAGGGTGGTGTAAATTAATCGCTTTAAAAAACGGCTTTGTTAATTGGACGGAAAATAATTGAAAAATGATAAAAATAAAAAGGAAAGGATGACTGCCTTTGGCAAAGCTTGTTCCTCTTTTCAGCGGAAGTCAAGGTAACAGCTACTACCTCGCAAGCGGTGGTAAAGGAATTTTAATAGATGCGGGCCGTTCCGCAAAGCAGTTGACAACGGCTCTTCAAAATAATGATATAGATATTTCAAGCATACAGGCGATTTTCGTAACGCATGAGCACATCGACCACGTTAAAGCGGTAAGAGTTTTTGCCAACAGACATGCTATTCCCGTTTATTCCTCAATGGGCACATACAGGGCAATGATACAGGGAAATTATGTTGACGATAAAACGGACTGCCGAATAATCGAAAACGGCGGTGTGGACTTGGACAACATGCACGTTGATTCATTTAAAATATCTCACGACTGTGCAGAGGGCTTGGGGTATAAGGTGACAATGGGAAGCTCGAAATTTGCACTTGCCACCGATTTAGGCTTTATCTCCGAAGAGGTGGAAAATGCGTTGATTGGCTGTGATGCTGTTGTTATTGAATCAAACCACGATGTAAGAATGCTTCAAATGGGGCCGTATCCGTATCAGCTAAAGCGAAGAATTTTATCGGATATAGGTCATATTTCAAATGCGGTGTGTGCCGAGTTTCTTCCAAAGCTTGTGCAGAGCGGAACAAAGCGTTTTGTGCTGGCACATTTGAGCCGTGAAAATAATATGCCCGAAATTGCGTATGCCGAGTCTGTCAACGAGCTTTCGGCAAGGGGAATGACACTTCAAAGTGATTACACGCTGACTGTTGCACCCGTTGAAACGGACGGGTCATCTGTTATTTTTTAAATTAAGGACTGATTATATGCTGAGAGTAAGCATAGTTTGCGTAGGCAAACTAAAGGAGAAATATCTGAAGGATGCTTGCGGTGAGTATTCAAAACGCCTGCAGTCCTTTTGCAAATTTGAGATTATCGAGGTTGACGAGGAAAAGACAACGGACGCTCCGAATGAATCTCAGATTGATAATATTTTAAGCTGTGAGGGCAAGAGGATTTTAGCTAAAATTGACCGCAGTGCAAGAGTTGTTGCAATGTGTATTGAGGGTAAGCAGAAAACCTCACAGGCTTTTGCAAAGTATTTTGATGATGCCGCGGTAAGCGGTGTAAGCAATATTGCTTTTGTTATAGGCGGCAGTTGGGGTCTTAGTGATGAGGTGAAGAAAAGAGCTGATTTAAGGCTTTCAATGTCAGAAATGACATTTCCGCACCAGCTTGCAAGAGTTATGCTCTGTGAGCAGATTTACAGAGGCTTTTCAATAAATGCAGGGACGAAGTATCATAAGTAAAATTTGTATTGATTTTTGTACGGTTATGCTTGAAAGAACAGGGAGCGAAATCATGAAATACGATTGGATTGACGAATACCTTTTAAACAAGAAGAGTGTTACAAAAGACTTGAAAGCAGAATGGAATTGGATAAGATATATGATTGGCGGTAAAATGTTTGCGGCGATTTGCTTGGACGATGACAACAAGCCGTATTACATAACCTTGAAATTAGAGCCTATGGAGGGCGATTTGCTGAGGAATCAATATTGCGATATTTTACCCGGTTACTATATGAATAAAGTACATTGGAATTCAGTCAAAGCCGATGGAGATGTACCGAGCGACTTGCTTAAAGAAATGCTTGATAAATCGTATGATTTGATTTTAACGGGATTCAGCAAGAAGAAACGTGCGGAGTTGTTGGGTTGATAAATTAACAGTCGGACAATACACATGTTTGGCGGCTTCAAAGCGACAAAAGCAGAATCGTTGAGAAAAAATATAATGGTAAGATTTTGAAAAAATTAAAATATATTTCCGGTATAAAGGGTGGATAAAAAATCCTCCCTTTTGTTTTTACTTTGTTAAAGAAAAATCTTCCGATTTATTATATAATATAAAAGATTACGTTTATTTATCAAGGAGGCGTTAATATGGCACTGGACGGTGCGTTTGTGCATTATTTAACGAGAGAATTAAAAGATGATTTGTGCGGAGCAAGAGTTTCTCAGATTCACCAGCCAAACAGAGATGAACTCATTTTCGCTGTGCGAACGCTAAACGGGAACAAAAAATTGCTCATTTCCGCCAGAGCAAATTCGCCGAGAGTGAATTTCACTCAGTACGCACCCGAAAATCCGCCGTCACCGCCTATGCTTTGCATGCTTCTGAGAAAGCGGCTTTGCGGTGCGAAAATTTGCGATGTTCGCCAGCCAGACCTTGAAAGAATAATTTTTATAGATTTCGATGCCACCAACGATCTCGGTGATCCGATAAAGCTTACTCTTGCCGTTGAGATTAT
>JBGVDU010000416.1:0-1982 GCA_045119555.1 Acutalibacteraceae bacterium
ATTCTATCCCTAACAATGGCATTATTCCAAGGAATAATAAATTTTTAAATTTTTTTGCTCATTTTGTTGATACCTACAAATATTTGTAATATTTCCTCTCTCTGACTTTTCATTGATTGACAACGAGTTTTTAATGTAGTATTTTAATAAGTATAGAATTTAATTACACGCGTAATTATTATAAGGATTACATTATAATGATACTGACAAATAGCAGAAAGGGCATAACTTATGAAACTATCTCAGCTTTTATGCGGTATTGAGCATTCCGTGCTTTGCGGCGATACCGAAATTGAAATCAATAATGTTGTATATGACTCACGAAAGGTAAGCAAAGACGATGTTTTTGTTTGTCTGAAGGGATATAATGTAGATGCTCATAAATTTGCAGCGTCTGCCGTAGAAAAGGGTGCTGCGGCTGTTGTTTTGAGCGATGAACTCGATTTGGACGGTGTAACTGTTATCAAAGTTGACGATACCCGAAAGGCACTGGCTTACATATCCGCAAACTATTTTGAACATCCCGCCAAGGAGCTTATTTCCATTGCATTGACGGGCACAAAGGGCAAAACAACCACGGCTTGCATGATACAATCTATTTTGCAGGCAGGCGGCATAAAAACGGGCACAATAGGAACTCTCGGAATCGTAATCGGCGATAAGATTTACAAAACAAACAACACAACTCCCGAATCCTATGAGATTCAGCAGGCACTTCGTCAAATGGTAAATGAGGGCTGTAAAGCATTCGTTATAGAAGCCTCCTCACTCGGACTAAAGTGGCACAGAACAGATGCGATTGAATTCGACTACGGCGTATTCACCAATTTCTCCAACGACCATATCGGTGACAGCGAGCACGCTACAATGGAGGAATACCTCGACTGCAAAAAGCTTCTCTTCAAGCAATGCAAACTTGGACTTATCAACCGTGACAGCCAAGTTTTTGAGAGTGTTGTTTCCGACTGCACCTGTGATGTAGAAACCTTCGGCTTTGATGAAAAGAGCGACCTTATTGCTTCAAACGGAGAATTAACCCGCCGCCCGGGATTTTTGGGTGTAAGCTTTGATTTGAGCGGTGCGGAGAATTACAAGGTGAACGTCGCAATTCCCGGAAAATTTAACATTTATAATGCACTCTCAGCTATTTCCGTTTGCCGCCACTGCGGTGTTGACGAAAAAGCTATTTGTAAGGGACTTGAAGCTGTTAAGGTTAAGGGCAGAGTTGAGCCTGTACCCGTTAGCGATCATTTTACACTACTTATCGACTACGCACATAATGCACTGAGCATGGAAAATGTTTTGACAACACTCAGAAAATATAACCCCCACAGACTTATCACCATGTTTGGTGCAGGCGGCAACAGACCTAAAATTCGCCGTTACGAAATGGGAGAAATTTCGGGCAAGCTGAGCGACCTTTCGGTAATTACCGAAGATAACTCACGCTTTGAGGACGTTATGGATATCATTGAGGATATTAAAGTAGGTTTGGCTAAAACAGACGGAAAGTACGTTGTCGTTCCGAACAGAAAAGATGCTATTCGTTACTGTATCGAAAATGCACAGGACGGCGATATTATCGTTCTTGCGGGAAAAGGCCATGAGGATTATCAAGAAATTAAGGGTGTTAAATATCACATGGACGAACGTGAGTTAATCGCAGAGGTTCTCGCAGAAAAAAATTAAGCAAAATTTAGTGAAATTAAGTAAAATTAAAATAGTTTTCAACATATCTTCAAAATAATGTCGAAAAGCTTCCGATTGAACCAAATCAGTCGGAAGCTATAATTTTACATAAAACCCTTAACTATTCCACATAAACACTTCTTAAAAGCTCTATTTCCTTTTTGTAACCGTTCAAATCATTCGGAGTTTCAAGCACTATCGGAAGCTTTCTCACCGCAGAGTGATTTATAAATGCGGTTATCGCAGACAATCCGATGTTTCCCTCGCCGATAAGCTCGTGCCTGTCCTTATGA
>JBGVDU010000417.1:0-1079 GCA_045119555.1 Acutalibacteraceae bacterium
TCACAGACGGTTCCAAGGGAATGAAGGGAGCAATCGCAAGAGCTGAGGAGCTTGCTGAGGAAATTCCAAACAGCTTTATTCCGAGTCAGTTCTCAAATAAGGCTAACCCTGCCGCTCATGTAGCAACGACAGGCCCCGAGATTTGGAATGATACCGACGGTAAAGTCGATATCTTTGTTGCAGGTGTAGGCACAGGCGGTACAATTACAGGTGTCGGCGAGTATCTTAAATCGAAAAATCCAAACGTTAAAGTTGTAGCTGTTGAGCCTGCTTCATCTCCCGTACTTTCAAAGGGAACTCCCGGACCGCATAAGATTCAAGGTATCGGTGCGGGTTTTGTGCCTGAAACATTGAATACCGATGTTTATGATGAAATTATTACTGTTGAAAATGAGGATGCTTTTGCAACAGGTAAGGCTCTTGCACGCAAAGAGGGCATGCTTGTCGGTATTTCCTCGGGTGCGGCTGTTGCGGCGGCTACCGAGCTTGCTAAGCGTCCCGAAAACAAGGGAAAGATTATTGTTGCATTGCTGCCCGATACAGGCGAGCGTTATCTCTCCACACCGATGTTTGCAGATTAATTGATTATAAGTTTTTGATTTTTTATCCATATTACACCTTATACACACCGTTTTTGCAGGCGGTGTGTATATTTTTGGATATAAACGAAAATGATAAAGGACGTAATAATTTAAAGCATTAAAAATAAATATCACTGAGGCGATTGCTCTGTAAAAATATTAAAATAAACTGTATAACCGTGGATTTTATTTGTAATTTGTGTTACAATGAATTTGTAAGTTGAAAAAATTGATATGCTTACGGGAGATGAAAAAATGAATGCTTATGATATAAACAAATGGAAGCAGGAAATTGATGAGTTCGAGGAAAAAACGACAGCGTTTTATTCGGGAGAGCTCAGCAAGGGAGAATACAAGGGCTATTCGGGAAGATTCGGAAGCTATTCTCAAAAAAGCGGTAAAGCAAACATGATTCGCTTGCGTATGCCGACGGGTCGTGTTACTAAAGATAATCTGAAATTTATTGCCGATACATTGAAAAAGTATGACATTGATTGT
>JBGVDU010000418.1:0-4076 GCA_045119555.1 Acutalibacteraceae bacterium
GCATGAGGTGCGAAAATTCTTTAGTGCCCCTCTCCGCTGAGTGGAGTATAAGGGTGTTTCGCCGCTTGCGAGCGGCGACCAAAGACGCTGTCTTTGGAATCTGCAAGCCTTTGAAAAGGCTTGAGCGAAACTTTGATAAGAGTTTCCGAAAGATTAAATTAAAAATGCTTTTAACAAAAAAACTAAGGTATCAAGACTTTGTTACAGTGTATTACAATATTTTAAATTGACATAACCATTAAATCTACCTTATAATTAATAAGGTTATTTATTTTAATTTAATGTTTGTACAGTCAGTTAAGACTGTGTTTTGTGGAGGGGTTTAATTTTGTTAAAATGCAAGTTGTGTGGTACTGCAATCACTCCAAATTCCTCCGTGTGTGTAAACTGCGGAGCTTCTCTTTCGGAGATACCGAAAAACAGTACCGAAACTAACGGTAATGAGATTTTTTCAAACAGAAATTCGGACAGCAATGCAAATATGTCTTTGTCGGATAGGTCTAAGGAGATTTATTCCTCACGTTCCAATTACGATAAGGAACAGCAGAGAAAATTGTTTGAAAAAATTCGTAAGCAAGAAGAGGCTTTGGGCGAGGTGGCAGATCCTATTGACGAACCGTCAAAGCCCGATAAGGTCGAGCCGGTTGTAATCAACCGAAAAACTCATTCTGATGTTGTTAACAGTAACGCCTACGTCGGTTCTCAGAGTGCCAATTCTCACGGTAAATCAAAGCCGTCTTATTCTAAAAATCACACTATACCTCAGAGGGTGATTGAAAGCTCGGATTCCCAAATTGCCAGGCATAAAATGAAGCCGACAATGCCTGTTGATGAAGCAGGCGACGATGAAAAGGTAGAGCTTGTGCCGTCAAATGTGATTGATGATATCCGAAAAAAGCGAGTGGATTCCGCTCAACAGCAAAAGAAAAGAGCTGAACAAAAAAAGCCTAATGAGCCTTCTCGTGAAAAAAGAAAACAGGATAAGCTGACCGAAAAGCAAGGAGAGAAGAGGCTTAAAGAATTCGAGAAAAAAAGGCAGCTCGATGAAAAACAGCTTGAATCCGAGGAACGTCTTGAGGTAAGGCAGAATAAGAAAAAACAGGGACGTCAGCAAAATGTCGAGAGCATTAAAACTCCGAAAAATCGTCAAAATCAAGAAAAAACAGAAATCGGTACAGAGCAGGAAATTGCAAAAAAGCCAATACCAAAAAAGCGACCGATACAGGAAAAAACGGAAATCGGCACAGAGCAGGAAATTGCAAAAAAGTCAATGCCTAAAAAACGTCCGACACAGGAAAAAACGGAAGGCGGCACAGAGCAGGAAATTCCAAAAAAGCCAATGCCTAAAAAACGTCCGATACAGGAAAAATCGGAAATAGACCCGGAGCAGAAGCCTGTTGAAAATTCACTTCCAAAGAAAAGAAGCGTTCCGAGCAGAACCGAGTTAACGGACGAACAGGCAAAGACTAAAAAGAAATCTTCAAAGAAAAAATCCAAATCGGAAAAGCCTAAGAAGGAAAAGACGAGGATTAACTACGATTTCAGCGATGAGGATATTGAAGAAAACAAGAATCTTGCTGCGTTTGCGTATTTGGGAATTTTCTTCCTTTTGCCGTTTGCGAAGCGTAATGAATCAGATTTCTGCAAGGCTCACGCAAAACAGGGTATAGCCGTGTTCATAATGTCGCTCATAGTTTATGCAATCAGCCTTGCAATAGTAATAGGCTTGCGTGTGTTGCTTGTTTGGACGCTTAAACTGCCTTATGTTGTTTACAATATAGCAACTCTTGCAGTTGCGGCGGCAATGCTTTTGTTGATTTACATTCCCGTTTTCGAGGGAGCGATTTCTGCATTCAGCGGTACATATAAGTCGATACCCTTTGTCGGCAGGTTTGTAAATAAAGAGGACGAGTGACAGTTTCGATTTATTTATCAACGCTTTGTCCAATACTTAAGCATTATATCAATAAAAAAGTTAAAAGCTTGTCGAATTATTAGTGTTCGGCAGGCTTTTTTGTTCAATCGCTGTATAACATTGGTGATTGACTTTTTAGATATTGTGTAGTAAAGTATAGTAAGACATTTGTTGAATTTGGTTGATTGATGTGAGATTTGGCGAGTGTTTGTTGTTTATTCTATATATTAAATGAGTGATTTTTATGAGAAAAATAGAAACTCCTGTTTTGGAAATTTCAAATCTGTGCAAATCGGAAAAGGACAAAGTTATCGAAGGATTAAATATAATTATCCCCAAAGGTGACAGCTTTGCGGTTGTTTACGAAAATGAAAAGACTGCGGAGCTTTTGACGGATATTTTGGGAGGCAAAGTCAAAACCCAAAAAGGCAAAATTTACTTCAAGGGTGACGACGTAACGGGCGAAAAAAACAATTTCGGCGTTGTAGGAAAAAAGTCGAATCTTGTAAAAATGAAAAACGTAGCAGACAATGCGGCGGTACCGATTGTAAAGCGTGGGCTTGCCCGCAGTATGGCGAATGTTCTTGTAAAAAAGGAAATAAAGGTCTTTGATTTGGACGAATATGCAGATAAAAGTGTCGCAAATTTGCCGAAGAAGGAAGCAGCTCGAGCGGAGCTTTTTGCCGCCTATATGTGCTCGCATGAGTTAATGGTGATAGATGAACCCTTTTTCAATTTAAATGATGAAGAGAGAGCAGAAGAGCTTGCAAGGCTTTGCAACATACAAAAGAGCGCGAATATTTCCTTTTTAATTCTCACTAAAAACATAGATATTGCGGTTAAGCTTGCCGATACGGTTATGGTTGTAAACGATAAATTTCAATCGGTCGGAATGGTCGGAGTTGATAAACGAAGACTTGATAAGACGGTTGAAAAGATAGACGAGCTTGTTGTAAAATCGTATAAGCTGTAATTTATAATATAGCGGAAAGAAGATGAAAGATGAAGCATATATTTATTGTGAATCCAAAAGCCGGAAACGGTAAAGCAGAGCAGATCGTCAGAGGACAGGTTTCTCTTGTGGAACACGAAATTGACAGCGAAATTTACATTACCAAAGGGAAAAACGATGCCGAATTTTATATAAAAGATTATCTGAAAAAACATTCTGAGCCTACAAGATTTTATGCCTGCGGAGGTGACGGAACAATAAATGAGGTCGTAAACGGAATAGCAACGTTTGAAAACGCAAGCTTCACTGTTTTTCCGTGCGGCAGCGGAAATGATTTTGTAAAAGCTTTCGGTAAAGGCGAGGCTTTCCTGGATATAAAGAATTTGGTTCACGGAACGGAAATGAAGATAGATGTGATAAAGGTGAACGACAGATTTTGTGTGAATGTCCTGCATTTCGGTTTTGATACATGCGTTGCCCAAACGATGACAGATGTAAAGAAAATGCCCGTAATCGGCGGTAAAAACGCATATACAACGGGTGTGGTCACGGCGGCAATAAAGGCGATGAAGAATAAAGCAACAATTATCGCCGACGGTGAAAAAATGAATAACGGATTGTTTTTGTTGTGTACGGCTGCCAACGGTCAGTACGTTGGAGGTAAGTTCAAATGTGCTCCCCGAGCAGCCGTAAACGATGGCCTAATTGATCTGTGCCTTGTAGATCCCGTTTCAAGATTTACATTTATCAAGCTTGTAGGACCATACGCTGAAGGCAAACACTTGGACGACCCCCGATTTTCGGATTTTTTACATTATAAACGCTGTAAAAAGGTTGAAATTATAGGCAATGAAAATACGAAAATATCCATAGACGGAGAAGTAACAGCGTCTTCATATACATCAGCGGAAATAATCCCCAACGCATTAACAATAGTTTTACCGAAAAAATTAGCAGCCGATTTTGCGGAGGATAATAAACAAACCACATTAAAAAATTGATTTTAGGATAAATAACAATTTCAAAAATGAATAAACAAAATAAAAAATAACAAATAAAGATAACAAAAAAAGATAAAAAATAAAAAATAAAAATAAAATAACAAAGGCGGACAAAGTTCGCCGAGATAAAAGCGAGCGACTTGAAGCCCGAAGGGCTTCACCCAGAGCGAGAGGCAAAGGACTAATGTAGAAAAGCCAAGTCATAGAC
>JBGVDU010000419.1:0-1783 GCA_045119555.1 Acutalibacteraceae bacterium
TCCCAAAGAAGCTCACCAACGCAAACGATTGGCTTAAGACCTGCAGCAAGAGCAGCCTTTGTTCTCTTGTTTACAGTTTCGTCTGTTTCACCGAAATACTGTCTTCTCTCGCTGTGACCGAGAACAACGTACTCAACGCCAAGCTCTGTGAGCATACCTGTTGAGATTTCGCCTGTGAAAGCACCGCTCTCAGCCCAGTGGCAGTTCTCAGCACCGATTTTGATGTTTGTGCCCTTTGCAGCCTCGATAGCTGTGCAAAGATCAACATAAGGTACGCAAGCGATAACCTCGCAGTCAGCATCCTTTACGAGAGGTGCAATTTCGCCGAGAAGCTTCTTAGCCTCGGACGGAGTCTTATTCATCTTCCAGTTACCTGCGATAACTGCTTTTCTGAGTTGCTTATTCATTATAAAAATCTCCTTACATTATATATTATTGAACAGCACGCAAGGCGGAGGGTAAATTCCGCCTTGGTACAAAGTTATTTATAAAAATTACTTGTTTGCAATAACTGCAATACCCGGCAATACCTTACCCTCGAGGTACTCAAGAGAAGCACCGCCACCTGTGGAGATGTGGCTCATCTTGTCTGCAAAACCAAGCTGGATTACAGCAGCAGCACTGTCACCGCCGCCGATGATTGTTGTAGCGTCTGTCTCAGCAAGAGCCTGTGCAACTGCGATTGTACCCTTTGCAAGAATTGGGTTCTCAAATACGCCCATAGGTCCGTTCCATACAACTGTCTTAGCTGTCTTTACAGCCTCAGCGAAGAGAGCCTGTGTCTTTTCGCCGATATCAAGACCCATCATGTCAGCAGGAATCTCGTTTGAAGCTACTGTCTTAACCTCGATTTCAGCATCAATCGGGTTCGGGAACTCAGCTGCAACGACTGTGTCAACAGGAAGAAGGAGCTTCTTGCCGAGCTTCTCAGCCTTTGCAATCATTTCCTTACAATAGTCAAGCTTCTCGTCATCAACGAGTGATGTACCAACCTCATTGCCCTGAGCCTTGAGGAATGTATAAGACATACCGCCGCCGATGATGAGAGTGTCGCACTTCTCGAGGAGGTTGGAGATTACGTTGAGCTTGTCTGCAACCTTAGCACCGCCGAGGATAGCAACGAAAGGTCTTTCGGGAACTTCTACTGCGTTGCCGAGGTAGTTGATTTCCTTCTGCATAAGATAACCAACTGCTGTTTCCTTAATGTGGTCTGTAACACCTGCTGTGGAGCAGTGAGCTCTGTGAGCAGAACCGAAAGCGTCCATTACGAATACATCTGCAAGGGAAGCAAGCTCGCTTGAGAATGGCTCAAGGTTCTTTGTTTCTTCCTTTCTGAAACGTGTATTCTGGAGAAGAACTACGTCACCGTTGTTCATAGCAGCAACAGCAGCCTTGGCATTCTCGCCTACAACCTCATCGTCGTTTGCAAAAACAACCTCTTTACCGAGAAGCTCGGAAAGTCTTACAGCAACAGGAGCAAGAGAGAACTTATCCTCAGGACCGTTCTTCGGCTTGCCAAGGTGTGAACAAAGGATTACCTTACCGCCGTTCTCAATCAACTTCTTGATTGTAGGAAGAGCAGCTGTAATTCTGTTGTCATTTGTAATAACGCCGTCCTTAAGCGGTACGTTAAAATCGCAGCGAACAAGAACCTTCTTGCCGTTTACGTCAATATCTTCTACTGTTTTTTTACTTAAAAAATTCATCGCTAAGATCTCCTTTATTTAAAAAATAATTGTAACAGCTTAATTACCGTTATATTATATCCTATTTTTGCCGAATT
>JBGVDU010000420.1:0-2240 GCA_045119555.1 Acutalibacteraceae bacterium
ATTTGGAAACATTCGTAACCGATGTTAAAGTATGTGTGTATTCCTTTGTTCTTTCGGTATAAATCACGTTGTCGGACGTGTCTACGGCTAAAATACAAATATTGTACTTACCGTTAAGTACCGTCCTTCCCTCGCTCTCGCTGCAAACAATATTCCCCTTTTCGCACCAAATATCAATTACCCTCGAAAGCGATGTTTCGGTAAAATCAACGGTTGATTTGTCGATAATCGTTTCCTTGACATTTGCCTTAAGCATCGGCAGAGAGTAGCTTGCATAGGTGGGTTCAATGAAATAATCAGTTGAGTAGCAGTCGGTTATCACCATCGTGTCACGTTCCTCATAAGCAAAGGCGGTAACGCAGATTTTTGCGGTAAGCACAGGCAACGGGTCATCGAAGCCGATTTCGGTACGAAGTGTTACGCTATGATTCATAATATCTGTTCGCACGGCACACAGGCTCTTTTCGGTCGCTCCGTTGATGTCTATCACTTGGCTGAACGGAATTGTATATTCCATTGTTTCCACCTTGCCGCTGTCGAGGTCGGAAAGATACATCAGCTTGACGAGTAAATCACCCTTGTACATAATCTTGTTTGCTATCGGCTTGCAGTCGGTGCATACGGCTCTTATGTCGCTTCTTATAACTGATTGAATGGCGGGTCTGTTTTGACCCGTTTCGAGAGTTTCCGTAATGGAAAATTGTTGTTGAGCCAAACCTTGAAGATATGAATAATCAACGTTAAGCTTTCTCTGCTGAACGTCCTCACCTATAATGTTTGTGCAGGTGCGGACCTCGCATTTATCAATAACCTTGATTCCCACATTGAAAGCACCGTGAATGTTAAGACGGCGAGGACTGAGTGCTCGGCAGTTGAGATAATTCACCTTTGTTTCCGTCTGTATAACCGCAAACTGCGGTGTATCCTTCAAATTATTGCTTATACTGAACGGATAGCTTTGCTCGGTACAACGCACAGATGTTTTAATAGCATCTATGTATATTATTTTTACAATGCTTATACCTTCTATCTCTATTCTGTCACCGACAATATTTTTACTCTCAATGTGCGGTTCTATCTGACATTTTAAAATTTTCTGAATATCGGGGCAATAATCGGGCAAGGCGAAGTCGGCATCTACCGTCTGTTCGCAGTTCTCATCAAAAATCGCTTTGCTGACAAATATGCTGTCTGTTTTAATGGGATAATCCATGTCATAACTCTCCTTTATCTTTAAAATTTAAGGCTAATGAATTATATGACGCATGCGAAAAATATATGCAATGAATATATAAAATTGAAGCACTTCCTGTACATCTGTATCGTATTAAAGTGTGATACTATATATAGTGACGTATGTAAATAAATCAATTAAAAAGCAAGCGTTTATGGGAATCCTCACAACTCCCTTGAGAATGCGGCGGCGGTACTTGAAAAAATTAATTTCAAATAAAAATTTTTCTATAATTCCAATATGCAATCATAAATCTAAAAATACAATATATAGTGTAAATATAGATTAATTCGACTAAATATTGATTTTTCGCTCGTAAACCGCTTAAAATCGGGCTTTCGGGATAAAATAGCAAAAAAATATGTGAAATAAGGTCTTTTTCCCTTGACACAATTCGTCGAATAATATATACTTAGACTTGCTCGCTTATTACAGCGACACAAGATGTAGTGTAAAGCGATTAACTTTACAGCTTATAAACTGCGGTATAATCCCGATTTCAGCGATTATATTGCTTTTGCGGAATTTAATTTTCCGTATTCGTTCACATCATTTTACTTTTTAAATAAATACATAGGGGGTTAAATTTTATGATTACCGCTATTGTAAAGCGTGACGGCAGAACTGTGCCGTTTAATCAGAATAAAATAAAGCAGGCTATTTTCAAGGCGGCAAAGGCTGTCGGCGGCACTAACGAAGAGGTTGCCCAAGACCTCGCCGCTCAGGTTGTCGTGTATTTGGAAAAGGAACTTGGTGAGAATTGTATTCCCAGCGTTGAGCACGTTCAGGATATCGTTGAAAAGATTCTCATTGAAAACGGTCACGCACGCACTGCAAAGGAGTATATTCTTTACAGAGCGGAACGCACAAGAATGCGTACAATGAACACAAAGCTAATGCGTATTTACGAGGATTTGACTTTCAAAGCCGCAAGAGATAACGACATCAAGCGTGAGAATGCAAACATTGACGGAGACACCGCAATGGGTACAATGCTCAAATACGG
>JBGVDU010000421.1:0-3363 GCA_045119555.1 Acutalibacteraceae bacterium
ATTCGGTTTAATCAACGTAAGAAGGGCGTAATCAAAATATTTGTATATAATTATACCATTTAAAACGGATATCTACAACATAAATTTTAAAAAGCGTGAAATTTTAAGAAAATTATGACGATAAAAATCAGATGAGAATACGACGAAAATTAGAAAAAGTACATCAAAAATTAGATATCATAGTTAAATTTGTCATATTATAGGGTCTGATTTAGTACAAAATTGTCATTATTTATCTTGACAAGGACAGTGTATAATTATATAATGAAAAGCAAAGAAGGGCGAAGACGTCAATGCAGACAGGGAAACTGCATTGACGTCCTTTTTTTATTTTTAGTTTGAGAGTAAGGGCGTGATTTTTTGGATAAGTACAGTTTATTGCAATATACCGATTCGGTAAATGAATTACTCGCTCGATATGGTGTAAAATTTGGTATTTATAAAAATAATACGTTCAAGGAACAGCTTTTTCCCTTTGATGCAGTGCCGAGAATAATCGAGTCTGACGAGTTCGCTGTTCTTGAACGAGGATTGAAACAGAGAGTGGTGGCATTAAATCTCTTCTTAAAGGACATTTACAGTAAAAAGCACATAGTTAACGACGGCGTAATTCCCGAGGACTTTATCTTCGCAAGCAGCGGGTATATGCCGATTATGGAGGGAGTTTTCCCTGTAAAGGATATTTACAGCCACATTTCGGGTATTGACCTTGTGCAGGCAAAGGATAATTCGTGGTATGTTTTGGAGGATAACCTCCGTGTACCGTCGGGTGCATCTTACCCGATGATTGCGAGATCGCTTTGCAGACGTTCCGCACCGAGTGTGTTCTCCGATGCAAAAATTGAAGATAACAGAAACTATGCCGATTTGCTTAGGCGGACAATGGATAATGTGTCGCTTGGCGGACATACCGTAGTGCTTACACCGGGAAGATACAATGCGGCATATTTTGAACATTCTTATTTGGCTGAGCGTACAGGTGCACATTTAGTAACAAACAACTGTCTGACGGTTGAAAACGATAAGCTTTATTATATAGACGCAAGCGGAAAAAAGGAGCGTGTGGGTGCTGTTTACAGACGCATAAGCGATGAGTATATGGACCCCGTGAACTTCAACTCCGATTCGCTTATAGGTATTCCTCATATTTTCGACGTTTTTAAAAAAGGCAATGTTTCACTTATCAACGCACCTGGTAACGGTGTTGCGGATGATAAGGGTATTTACTACTTCGTTCCGAAAATGATTAAATATTATCTCGGAGAAGAGGCGATACTTAATAATGCACCTACTTATCTTCCGTTCTATGAAAACGATATGAAATATGTTCTCGATAACTTTGACAATCTCGTTCTTAAGGACGTAGCGGAGGCAGGCGGTTACGGTGTTGTATTCGGCAATAAAATGACAAAGGCGGAGAAAGAAGAGTTTATCAGCCTGCTTAAAAACGAGCCGAGAAGATTCATCGCTCAAGAGGTAATTGATTTTAAGGACCTTGATATTCAGGATGATGACGGAAGTATCGTTCAAAGAAAGGCAGACCTCAGAGCGTTTGTTCTAATGGCGGACGAGCCGCTTGTTTGGCATTCGGGACTTACAAGATATTCAAGAAATCCCGATTCATTCATCGTAAATTCATCACAGGGCGGAGGTTTTAAGGATACATGGGTATTATCTCGATAGAAAATAATAATCATCTTTACTGGCTCGGCAGATATACCGAGAGAGTTTACACGACAGTCAAGCTTTACGCAAGCAGATACGATATCATGATTGATGAGCTTGCGGAAAGCTATCAGGATTTTTGCAGAGTATTGAATATTCCCGATGTTTACGGTTCAAAGGAGGCGTTTATCGAAAAATATCCCTTTGACGAGCAGAATCCCGACAGTATTATCAGTAATTTAATGCGTGCGTACGACAACGCAATTACTCTTCGTGATGAAATCGGCTCGGAGGGCTTGAGTTATATTCAGCTTGCCGTTTACGATATTCAAAATGCAAGAAGAAGCAAAGCACCGATGCTTGAGATTCAAAAGCTTATTGACCATATTCTCGCTTTTTGGGGATATATGGAGGATGCAATCGAAAGCAAGCGTACAAGAGATGCAATCAAGGTTGGCAAGCGTCTTGAAAGAATTGATATGTATGCACGGTTGAAATTCCCTCGAAAGACACTTGTAAGCGAAATAAGCAAGCTGAATTACCGCCTGCCCGTAAGCGGCTTACCTTACGATAAATATAAGCTTGAGCAAGTGAAAATGCTTGCAGAAAATGAAAATGTGGACTATTATAGTATTGTAGAAAATATTGAAGGTTTGGTGGAGATATAATTTGAAGAAACTTGAGTTTCTCTACAATATGAATATAACTTTTTCGTTACCCGCAATTAATCATCATTTTAAATTAAGGTGCTTTCCGAAGAGCAGTGCACGTCAGAGAATTGAGAAGATGAGCTTTACTCTTTTTCCTCAATGCGAGGTGTTCTGCTCGGAGGACGCTTTTGGAAATTTATCCCGTTACGGCAGTATAGCTAAGCCACATGAAAAATTTGAAGCCTCCGTAAGGGGAATTTGTATTGCAGACAGCGGTAATACGGAACAGGTTAATCCTTACATGCTCGGTTTGTTTAAGGTCAGCACACCTCTGACAAGGGCAGGCGAGGGGATAACCCGTTTCAGTAAGGAATTCAATTTTGATAAAGAGAATAATCTCGAAAAAGCACGCCGTATTATGAACGGTGTGTATAATTATTTTGAGTATGTGCCGAAATCAACGAATATTAACACGACTGCCGAGGAGGCATTTTTGCTCGGAAAGGGTGTTTGTCAGGATTACTCTCAGGTTATGCTGTCTGTGTGCAGATTATTGAAAATCCCGTGCAGATATGTTGCAGGCTTGCTTATGGGTGAGGGTGAAACTCACGCATGGGTAGAGGTAGAGCATGGGGGGCACTGGTACGGCTTTGACCCTACAAACGGTATTGAAGTCGGCGACAGTCATATTGTGATTTCAACCGGCCGTGACAGCACCGATTGCAGTATAAACAGAGGTGTATTTCACGGAGGCGGTACGCAGTCACAGAAAATCTATGTTAAGGTTGAGGAAGCTTATGATACAGACAGTAACGCAGACGGCGTTGCCGTGCGATGAAAAACTGCAAATAAAAAAGAACAGAATTGCTCCGAAAGGAGATTTAAGCGGCTTAAAGCGTATAAGCATAGTCACGGGTATTCACGGTGACGAGCTTGAGGGACAATATGTTTGTTATTTTGTTCAAAAGAAAATCAACGAAAATCCCGATGCACTTACGGGCATAGTGGATATTTACCCGGCAATGAACCCAATCGGAATAGACTCCGT
>JBGVDU010000422.1:0-1037 GCA_045119555.1 Acutalibacteraceae bacterium
GCCGTTTCCATTTCAACGGCTAAAACTCCCATTGACTGCCATTTTTTGTTGCATTCCTCGTCGGCGGAATAAAAAACGTCAGAGGTCAAAACATTGCCGACATACGGAATAATCTTCGCATTTTCGCACGTTTGAACGAATTTACGAAGAAGCGGATAGCTTGCGATGGGGGAGAACATTCCCGGCAAGCCGTATTGAGATACATAATTCGAGTTGGTGCAAGCCGCCATTGCGACAACGATATCGTACAAATCAAGGTCGGGCGATAAGGCACCGGCAGAGCCGATTCTGATTATATTGTCAACATCATAAAAATTAAATAATTCGTAGGAATAAATCCCCATAGACGGCATACCCATGCCGCTTGCCATGACAGAAACTGGCTTGCCCTTGTACTTTCCTGTGTATCCCTGTATTCCTCTGATATTATTCACTAAAACGGCATTATCAAGAAAATTTTCCGCAATCAGCTTCGCTCTGAGTGGGTCACCAGGCATGAGAACAGTTTTTGCAAAATCACCGACCTTGGCTTCAATATGTGGTGTAGGAACGCTCATAATAATCCTCCATTCGTTATATGTATATTTTGTAATTTGATTTAAAATATTACTCTTGGATAAATTATACGAAATTATCAAACCGTTTGTCAATTATTTTTATTAAAATCTATATTTAAATAAAAGTGTACACCACTCTAACGAAATAATGTAGTTAAAAAATAACTTTTCTGAAAACAAATAAACTGACCTTAATAATTTAAAAACAAAGGCGGTCGCAAGGTCGCCGAGATGAAAGCGAGCGACTTGAAACCCGCAGGGTTTCACCCAGAGCGAGCGGAAAAAGACTAAAGTAGACAGACAAAAGTTCGCCTAATTGACATAGGGGGTGTCGGGGGTAATTGCCGTTTTCAGGCAATTTCCCCTGACTTCGCTTTTGCCTACTTTTGCCGAACAGCAAAAGTAGGTGCCCCGCCCCGGCATGAGGGGCAGAAGTAGAGTAAATAGAGAACAGATTTTCAGCAAAGCTGAAAATCATAA
>JBGVDU010000423.1:0-5308 GCA_045119555.1 Acutalibacteraceae bacterium
CAAACGCAACTCTCTGTTTCTGACCGCCCGAAAGCTGACTGGGATAGCGTTTTTCAAGTCCGTCAAGACCGATAAGAGAAATAAGCTCTTTTACTCTTTTGTCAATATACTTTTTGTCGGCTTTCTGCACTCTTAAACCGAAAGCAATATTTTCATAGACAGTCATATAACGAAACAGGGCATAATTCTGAAACACAAAGCCGATTCCTCTTTTGCTTGCAGGAATATTGTTTACAACCTTGCCGTCAATGATAATCTCTCCGCTGTCGGGAGTTTCAAGCCCTGCAATCATTCGGAGTATAGTAGTTTTGCCGCTTCCGCTCGGACCCAAAAGACCGATAAGCTTTCCTTTTTCTATGCCGAAGCTGACATTATCGGACGCTTGATAATTTCCGAATTTTTTGTTGATATTTTTAAGTTCAACGTACATTAAGCATCCTTCTTTCCTCTGTATTCCACAACACTTCGTATAATCAATATCACAATAGCCATCATCACAAGAATTGACGATACCGCAAACGCAGGAACATATTTAAATTCATTAAATAAAATTTCAACGTGCAAAGGCAGAGTGTTTGTTTTTCCTCTTAAATGTCCCGACAATACCGAAACTGCTCCGAATTCCCCCATTGCACGAGCCGCACAGAGTACAATGCCATAAAGCAAAGCCCACTTAATATGGGGAAATGTAACCTTTCTGAATATCGTAAAGCCCTTTGCACCCATAAGAGCGGCGGCCTCTTCTTCATCTGTTCCCTGTGCCTCAAGCACGGGGATAAGTTCCCTTGAAATAAAAGGAAAAGTTACAAAAACAGTCGCAAGCACAATTCCCGGAACTGCAAACACAACCTGTATTCCCATATCCCGGAGCAAAGGATAAATAAGACTCTGTCTGCCGTAAGTAAGAACGAAAATCAAACCCGCTATAATCGGCGATACTGTGACAGGAACGTCAATGAGCGTTGTAAGTAATTTTTTACCCTTAAAATGAAACTTTGTAATTGTCCAGGCGGCAAAAATTCCGAACACAGTATTGATTACTACCGCAAACAAAGTTGCTTTAATTGTGAGTAAAATTGCTTTTACGGTATAGACATCGCTTACTGCCTGCCAATATATTTCAATTCCACTTCTTAATGATTCTGTTATAACGGTAATCAAAGGCAACACCAGCATAAAGAAAATAAATAATATGCTTAAACCGATTAAAAACCATTTTAAGAATTTTGAGCCTTTCGTTTCTTCGTGCACAGCGTCAACCTCCTTTCAGAATTTTTGTGTTTCTTGCCTGAATGATATTTACAAAGAATAATATCAAAAATGCCGCCAACAGCATAACAAGAGCTATTGCTGTTGCACTTGAATAGTCATACTCCTGAAGCTCTGACATTATAATAAGAGGCGTAATTTCCGTTTCAAAAGGCTTATTACCGGCTATGAAAACCACACTGCCGTACTCACCAAGGCATCTTCCGAATGCAAGTCCGAATCCCGTAAAAACAGCCGGCTTTATTTCAGGAAAAATTATCTTCCGGAATATTTTTATTCTGCTTGCTCCAAGCACTCCTGCCGCTTCTTCATAGGTTGAATCGAGCTTTTCAAGCACGGGCTGAACGGAACGCACTACAAACGGTATGCCGATAAACACAAGAGCAACTGTTATTCCAATACGGGTATATGCAATATGTATTCCGAATTTTGCAAAAAAGCTACCAATTAAGCCTGTATCGGCTGTTAAAGAAGTGAGTGCAATACCTGCTACGGCTGTAGGCAGAGCAAATGGGAGTTCGATCATTCCATCAAGCAATCTTTTGAACGGAAAATCATAGCGAACAAGCACCCAGGCAAGTATTACGCCCATTACTGCGTTGATAACTGACGCAATAAGTGAGGTAAGAAAGCTTACTTCAAAGCTTGCGATTACTCTTTTGCGTGTAATTACCTCTATGATTTCTTTCCAACTCAGCTGAGCAGTAAATATCACCAAAGAGGCAAGCGGTATAAGCACTATAAGGCTGAGTATTGTAAGTGTAACTCCCATAGATAAACCAAACATAGGGATTACTCTTTTGTTTGCTTTTTTTGTCATTACTTCACTTTACTCCTCATATATCTGATCAAAAATTCCGCCATCGGCAAAATGAGTACTCTGAGCCTCATCCCAACCTCCAAAATCTTTAATTGTTACAAGATTAATATCAAGATCGAATGTATCCGAATATTCCTCCAAAATTTCCTCATTTGACGGACGATAATAATTATCGCCGGCAATTCTCTGAGCTTCATCAGAATAGAGGTAGCTGAGATATTCGGTTGCCACTTCTCTTGTTCCCCTGCTGTCAACAACAGAATCTACTACCGCAACCGACGGCTGAGCAAGAATACTTACGCTCGGTGTAACAAGTTCGTATTCATCAGGATAATCCTGAATAGAAAGATATGCCTCATTTTCCCACGCTATAAGAACATCACCCTGACCGTTCTCTACAAATGTAGTTGTTGCACCTCTCGCACCTGAATCAAGAACAAGTACATTCTGATAAAGCTTCTTGATAAATTCTTTGATTTTTGTTTCATCGCCATTGTAAAGCTTATCAGCGTATGCCCACGCAGCGAGATAATTCCATCTTGCACCGCCTGAAGTCTTTGGATTAGGTGTAATTACACCTACGCCGTCTTTTACAAGATCATCCCAATCCTGAATATTCTTCGGATTTCCTTTTCTTACAAGGAACACTATTGTTGAAGTATAGGGCGAGCTATCGTTTTCAAACTCATTTACCCAGCCGTCCTCGATAAGTCCTGCGTCTTGAACAGCCTTGACATCATATTCAAGAGCAAGTGTAACTACATCTGCTTCAAGTCCGTTTGCAACTTCAAGAGCCTGTTTGCCCGAACCGCCGTGGGATTGTGTAATCTCAACTTCCTGACCTGTTTCTTCTTTCCAATGCTTTGCAAAAATTTCATTGTAAGCGGCGTATAATTCCCTTGTCGGATCGTATGATACATTTGTTATTGTGACTTTTTCAGAGGAACTCTCGTCTGAAGAAGTGCTTTCTGAGCTGTTTCCGCAGCCTGCAAAAACTGTTGCTGTCGTAAGCGTGAGTGTAACCGACAATATTAAAGATATAATTGATTTTTTAGATATTTTCACTCTGATAACCTCTCTCATAATTGGATTTTAATTTCAAATAACCGACTGTTATTCGGTATTCTCCTGATATTTTATTAAAAACATAAAATATCAACAGTATGAAATACCGCCCGTAGATGTGCTTGTGTATCTGCACATTCGACCGTTTCTCCAATTATTGCGCAGTATAAATACAAAATGCTTTATCAACTGATATAACATTCCGAACACCGCCTTTCTTGATTTTTCGAGATTTACCTGTTTTAAGTAAAATTTAAAAGTCACAACAAATCATAAAAGTTACAATAAATCATATAGCATACTAATTCGGTGTGTTTTCTATGTTTTGAAGTGTCTCAATTATATCCTTTACATTCTAAATTGTCAAGTCTTTTTACCTATTATTTTGATATGTTTACTATGTTTGTATGTAATGACATTTTATCCCGCACAATCTAAATATTTATATTCATTATTACAACCTTGATTTTAAATCAAAAAGAATTGATACAAGTGCGGTTATCTTTGACAACCCCTTAAAGGTTACTATCGCAATCAACAATCCCTCCAGAGCACTGATAGCGACATCGCTTTCCGATATTTTCTTTAAAGCAGTTGCCAATCCTTCAAGAACAGATACAATGACACCTCCCGTCCATTCGGCAACAGGCTTTAAGAAATTTTCCCACAGCCAAGAAAGGAGAGGCTTTGCGTCTTCAAGTACAATATCAAGAATTTTTAAAGCGTATGCCAAAATATCAATAAACGCCGGAACAACCTCGTTCATTGTCCACGTTGTAAGAGGGCTTAAAACTTCCTCACAGAGCCACAAAAGCCCCTCGCCAATGTGTTCTCCGAACGGTTCGAGCACTTTATACAAATTATCAAGGGCAGTGTTGATTTTTTCAAAATCTATGCTTTGCAGTGTTTTTCCAAGATATCAACAAGCTTGGGCAAGCCCTCGCCCAAAACCCATGTGCCGAGCGGCTTTAAAAAATGATTATAAAAATTCAGCAGGTTCTCTCCTGCAAAGCCACCTATCGTTTTAAATGTTTCCCACAGCTCGGCAAGTTCGTTTTTCAGAGGGGTCAGAATCTCCCGAACCTTTTCCCACGCATTTTTGATTATTTCAAGCAGACTGCTGATTTCAGCTTCCGCTTGGGCTGTGGTACTTGCTACTGTGCTCAAATCCGTAGTTGTCGCCGCATCGTCGTCGGTGTCGTTTCCGCTGTCTGTTGTCGTGTCGGTAACCTCCGCCTGTTCTAAAACATTCAGTTCATCAAAACCCGCAAGCTGTTTTTTAAGTTTTTCCGCTTCCTCTGCGGTGTCCTCGACGTTATCCGCCGCACTTTCCGCAGTTGATGATAAATCGGACAAATCGCTGTCGGATAAGCTTTCCAAGGTTGAAACAACATCGGTTTGAATTCCCATGCTGTTCAAAAAAGCCGTAAATCTGTCAACTAACTTTTCAACTTGATTTATCGCCGCATTAAGAACGGGCAGAACAGACCCTGCAAAAACTTTTAATATATTACCTATCTTAACTTTCAAATTGGTAAAATTGGTACTCAGCATTGCAAGCTGTCCGCTGTAAGAATTTGTGTACTTAGCGGCGTCACCCATTTGGAATTTTGTTTCTTCAAGAATACCCTGTACCTCTGCCTCTATCTTTTGTTCCTTCGTAAGGCTTGTGTAGGAAACACCAATATTTTTTGCGTAATCTTTCCACATTTTCGCAACATTCTTTGTTACACCAGCGTTGTCAACAAGAATACTGTTTTCGTTTTTCAAACCCTCTGTTGCTGTGGTTACTGCATCACCTAATGAATATTGCGATTGACGTGCGTATGTCGCAGAATTCTTGAGGGAATTCATAACAGCCTCAACTTGTTCTTCGCTATAACCTCTCAGAGTTAGGTTTTTGTAAGCGGTTACGGCATTTTTCAGCGGTACAAGTCCGTCGGAAATGTACTCCTCAATAAACTTTTTAGCATTGTCAAAGGATTTTCCTTGACCGTTGATTATCGAGTTAAGACCAATCCAAGCGTTTTCAACCTCTGTTGCGGTATTCACACACGTTTTGCCGAAATTGACAACTGCTCTTACTGAAAAAGCCGTAGCGGCAAGTGCGGCAATTCTTCTGAGCATTGTACCCACCGAGCCTAAAGAGGAATT
>JBGVDU010000424.1:0-7028 GCA_045119555.1 Acutalibacteraceae bacterium
AAAACGGCAGATAAATCTTCGGTGATAAATCACGCAAAACGGTATCCGAAATACTCAAAAGGCGTCAAACCTTTCTGGATTTTCTTCCTTGTCTTGCAGAATTTCTCTCACAAATCCTTATTCGCCTTAGTATTACTCTGCAGTATCTTCAGTTTCTTCTACAATTTTTGTAAAATTATTGCCGTTGATAGTTATTGTTCCGTCCGCCATATGCCAGTAGTTTTCGGAGGAAGCCTCCGATTTTGACGATGCCCATTCGTATGTTGTTACTGAACCGCTCATTGTTGTCAGAACAAGACTGCTGTTCTCGTCGATGTCATAAGTACCTCTCATTCCGCCAATTATGCACGTCATATCGGAATAGAAATAGTGCATAACCTCATCAAGTCTGCCCCATTCACCGATAATCTCAGCCTTTAAAGTGGCAGAATCCAATTTTTCAATTACCGCACTTTCAACCTTACTTGATATTTGACTTTCTGTATCGGCTTCGGAATCACACCCCATAAGAGGCACAGCAATCATCACCGCCGCAGAGAAAATAGCCGCTGCTTTAATAAACCTTTTCATAAATCATCTTCCTTTTTTTAAATGCTTTAAAGTTATCTTGAATTTTTAATGTAATAATTATTATACTATAAATTCGACGGAAATTGTTTAATTATTTGATAACAAAAACAAAAGCCCGGCAGGATAAACCCACCGAGCCTTATTCCGCATACTGTCCGCTATCAGAGCAAAACTGTCAAACAGCTAACAGAATGATATTTTGATTATTTATAAGAATCATCAAACTCTATATCAAAAATTCGACAATCCTCAAAAAAGTCAGGATTTATCAGTCTTTCAAAGCGTTGTAAACAGCAACTGCACAAGCAACTGTTGCACCAACCATCGGGTTGTTACCCATACCGATAAGACCCATCATCTCAACGTGAGCAGGAACAGAAGAAGAACCTGCGAACTGAGCATCACCGTGCATACGGCCCATTGAGTCTGTAAGACCATAGGAAGCAGGGCCTGCACCCATGTTATCAGGGTGAAGTGTACGGCCTGTACCGCCACCGGAAGCAACGGAGAAATACTTAACGCCGTTTTCAATAGCCCACTTCTTGTAAGTACCTGCAACGAGGTGCTGGAAACGAGTTGGGTTAGTTGAGTTACCTGTGATAGATACACCTACGTTCTCGTGCTGCATGATAGCAACGCCCTCACGAACGTCGTCTGCACCGTAGCAACGAACTGCAGCTCTCTCGCCGTCGGAGAATGCTCTCTCCTCAACAATCTTGAGCTCGCCTGTGAAGTAATCGAACTGTGTCTTTACATAAGTGAAACCGTTAATTCTTGAAATGATGTAAGCAGCATCCTTGCCCAAACCGTTAAGAATAACTCTCAAAGGCTCTTTTCTTGCCTTGTTAGCATTTCTTGCGATACCGATAGCACCCTCAGCAGCTGCGAAGCTCTCGTGACCTGCCAAGAAAGCGAAGCACTTTGTTTCATCTCTGAGAAGCATTGCACCCAAGTTACCGTGGCCAAGACCAACGTTTCTCTGCTCTGCAACAGAACCCGGAATACAGAAAGCCTCAAGACCCTCACCGATAGCCTCAGCAGCCTCAGCAGCAGTCTTTACGCCCTTAGAAATTGCAACAGCACAACCGAGTGTATAAGCCCAGCTTGCGTTCTCAAATGCGATTGGCTGAACGCCCTTAACGATAGCGTCCGGATCGAAGCCTTTGCTCAAGCAAAGCTCTCTTGCCTCTTCAAGACCTGCAATACCATACTTAGCAAGGCACTTCTCAATTTTAGGCATTCTTCTGTCTTTACTCTCAAACTTTACATTGTTACCCATAATTAAGCCCTCCTTACCTTATTCTTCTCTCGGATCGATGTACTTAGCAGCACCATCGAAACGGCCGTACTGGCCAATGTTGTTCTTGTAAGCCTCATCAGGGGATACACCGTGACGGATATCTTCCATCATCTTGCCGAGCTTAACGAACTGATAACCGATAACCTCGTCATTCTCATCAAGAGCTGTCTTAAGAACATAGCCCTCTGCCATTTCCATGAAACGAACGCCCTTAGCCTTTGTTGAGAACATTGTACCAACCTGTGAACGAAGACCCTTACCGAGGTCCTCAAGGCCTGCACCGATCGGCAAACCGCCCTCGGAGAAAGCTGTCTGGCTTCTACCGTAAACGAGCTGCTCGAAGATGTTCTTCATAGCTGTATTGATAGCATCGCAAACCAAGTCTGTATTAAGGCACTCAAGGAGTGTCTTACCCGGAAGAATCTCAGCAGCCATAGCAGCAGAGTGTGTCATACCGGAGCAACCGATTGTTTCTACAAGAGCCTCTTCTACAATACCGTCTTTAACGTTAAGTGTCAACTTACAGGCACCCTGCTGTGGAGCACACCAGCCGATACCGTGAGAAAGACCTGCAATGTCCTTAATCTCCAAAGCCTTAACCCACTTACCCTCTTCAGGGATTGGAGCCGGACCGTGGTGAGGTCCCTTTGTTACAGTACACATATTTTCAACTTCATGTGAGTAAATCATTAATATGTACTCTCCTTTCAAGAATTAAAAATTTGGTTTCAAATCCTGTTGTAAATACCGCAATAATGCGTCCAAACGGATTATCATACGACTTAATTATATACTTTTTGCGACTTATTATCAATAGCTTTTACAAATTTTTTACGTTTTTTACTATAATTAAAGACGATTAAGTAAGTCGCAATTAACTTACCCTTAACTTTTCTCTTAGTTAATCATTCAAAATACTTAGTAAAGTTACTAATTGATATAATATAAGATAAATCTGCCAAACAAAAACGCTCTCATATTTTAAAATATTAGCTTCAATCAGAAAAATAATTCCAAAAATCAAAGTCTGTCAATTCAACATTACTTTGTTCCTGCAACTCATTCTCAATTCGGGCTTCCATTTCCTTTGTTGCCGCAATTTTTTCTTCCATTTCCAACAACTCTTCTTCACTAAGACTTTCCCTGTATTGCTGATAGTATTCCGCATCATAAGAGCAAGCCTCATCTAAATTGTACAAGCCTTTGTCACGTGCTTCTGCGAGCTGTTGCTCAAACTGCATTAACTCCTCTTCGCTCAAACTGTCAAGGTATTTGTCATATTCTTCCATATCCATACTATAAATCTCACTTAAATCTAACGGCTCATTTTTGACTGACGAAGCATCTGTGCACACAGGAATTACTGCAAAATTGAGGGTAACAGCCGCTAAGAAAAAAACAGAAAACAGAAAAATTTTTATTGATATCTTCATAATCCTCTTCCTTTCCGTTTTATATACTCATTAAATTAAAATTTTGCTTTACGAATATAAATCTGCATAATGATTCTGCTAAACAACGAATGTTCACATTCCCGTGACTTGAATAAAACCGAAAACTGTTATATAATAAATTTGTTTACGCAAAACAGTACAGAGGTAATTTTTATGCAATGCTTTGATAATATAAAAAAAATGGCGGAGCCTGCCTGTGTGGCGGTTGGCTGCTTTGACGGAATACATTTGGGACATCAGAAAATAATTACGGAAATGTGCAAATACGCAAAGGAAAACGGCTTAAAGAGCACCGTTTTTACCTTCACCGCCTCGCCTGCGGCGGTTCTCGGAAAAACACCTCAGCGTGCCTTGATGAGCCAAAGCGGCAAGATGAAAACGCTTGAAATGCTCGGTGTTGATTTTTGTTTTTCGCTTGATTTTTTGAGCGTGATGAACACATTGCCCGAGGAATATATCAAAAAAATTCTGATTGAACAGCTGAACGCAAGGGCTGTTTTTTGCGGATTTAACTACCGTTTCGGCAAGGCAGCTTCGGGTGATACCGAAATTCTGACAAAAATTTGCAGTGAAAACGGCGTTAAAACATTTGTCGCAGAGCCTGTTTGCTACGGTGAAAGCGTCGTAAGCTCAAGCAGAATAAGGGAGCTTATCGAGAACGGCAATTTAAACCTTGCAAACACTCTTTTGGGTCGTCCGTTTGCAATAGAGGAGCCGATACTTGAAGGAAAGCACAACGGCAGAAAAGTCGGAGTTCCGACTGTAAATCAGAATCCGCCGAAGGCGTTCGTTACACCTAAATTCGGAGTGTATGCCTCGTTTGTTTATGTGAACGGCAAGCGTTACCACGGCATAACAAACGTGGGAGTTCGCCCGACGGTCGGCGGTGACTTCAAAAACTTTGAAACACATATAATCGACGATTTTAACGAGGTATTATACGGACAGGTTGTAAGAACCGAGCTTCTCGATTTCGTTAGGAGTGAGCAAAAGTTTGACAATCTGCAACAGCTCTCCGAACAAATTCAAAGGGATATTAAAGCTATTTATGATACCAAAATTTTTGAAAAATATTAATCCAAAAACGGCACACAAATCATTTGAAATTGTGTGCCGTTATTTTATACTGTTTTATCTATTACGGGTTAGGCTGACGCATTGCATCGTTGTAAAGGTTGATATAGTCATTTGCAGATCTATCCCAGCTGTTATCGGAGGTCATTGCTCTCCAAATAAGCTTAACCCAGCCATCTCTGTTCCAATAACCCTGAATAGCACGGTTTACGGCACCTACCATATCCCATGTGTCATAGTTACGGAATGTAAAGCCGTTGCCGTAGCCGTCCATGCTGTCATGGATAGAATCCTTCAAGCCGCCTACTTCTCTTACTACCGGAATTGTACCGTAGCGGAGAGCGATCATCTGAGAAAGTCCGCAAGGCTCACTCTTTGACGGCATCAAGAAAATGTCACAGCCCGAGTAAATCTTTCTTGCAAGCTCATTTACATAACCGAAGCAAGAGCAAACTCTGCCCGGATATCTCCACTGGAGGTTTCTGAAGAAGTCCTCATACTCTGCATCGCCCGAACCGAGGATTACAAACTGGCAATCGTTGTTCTGAAGAATATTGTCAATACCGTCACGAACAAGGTCAAGACCCTTATGTGAAACAAGGCGGGAAACCATGCCGATAATCGGAATATCTTCTCTTCTGTCGAGGTTAAGACGCTCCTGAAGTCTTCTCTTACACTCGTTCTTGCCGTAGAGATTATCTGCCGTGTAGTTCTGATAGAGATGATAATCGGTTGCAGGGTCGTAGCTTGCATTGTCGATACCGTTGAGAATACCGCAAAGCTTATAGTGGAACATATTGAGTGCGGAATCCAATCCGTGGCTGAACCATGGGTCACGAATTTCAGCCGCATAGCTTGGGCTTACTGTTGTAACCTTAGTGGAACAAACGATAGCACCCTTCATCATGTTAAGCTTGCCGTCCTGGTCGAGGATAGCACCCTCGTGTGCAGGAATACCGACAACCTCTTCGTTAAGATCCCAGCCGTACTTGCCTTGATACTGAATATTATGAATTGTGAAAATACTCTTAATATCATGGTACCAACCGTTGTGGGAATAGAAAAGATAATAGTATGTAGGAACAAGGGAGGTCTGCCAGTCATTGCAGTGAATGATGTCAGGCTTAAAATCTACATAAGGGAGCATTTCAAGGCATGCACGAGAGAAGAAAGCAAATCTTTCCGCATCATCATAGAAGCCATACAAGCCGTTACGCTTGAAGTAATACTCATTGTCGATAAAGTAGTAGAGAACTCCGTTATAACGAGCCTCAAAAACGCCGCAATACTGATGACGCCAAGAAACTGGAACAGTAAAGCTTGTGATGTAGTGCATGCTGTCACGCAGACCCTGCGGAATATCTCCGTACAAAGGCATTACAACACGACAGCCAATCATTCTCTGGCGGAGAGCCTGTGGCAATGAGCCTGCTACATCTCCCAAACCGCCCGACGCAGCGAAAGGCTTTGCTTCGCTGGTACAATACAATACTCTCATTTTTATGACCTCCTAAGCTATTAAGCAAAATCTGAATTATTTCAAATTATGGTGAATTTTGTCGAATAAAAGGATATATTATCCCAAATCTGTTATAAAAGCAGGTTTGGGGTAATTTTCACCATATCGGTATTATTATACTATACTTTTCTTAGAAATGCAAACTGGATATGAATCAATTCCGCAAAGCATACGTCCCGGAGTAACAACAACGTCTTTGTCGCAGATTACATAATTAAGTGTTGTGTTCTCACCTACTATACAATCTTGCATAATAATACAATTTGAAATCTTCGCACCCTTTTCAATGCGAACACCCTTGAAGATGATACTGTTCTCCACCTCACCGTCTATCACACAACCGGGACTTACAAGTGAGTTTTTAACCGAGCTGCTGAGTCCGTATTTTGTCGGCATATCATCTCTTACCTTTGTGTAAATCGGTGTACGCATATCAAACAGCTCTGCCCTTACCTCCGGCTTGAGCAAGTCCATGTTAGCCTTAAAGTAGCTCTGAATTGTGTCAATCTGAGCACTGTAACCTGTAATCTCGTAGCCGTAAACCTTATAATTTTTTACGCTGGGCTGAACCACATCTCTTGCAAAATCGTATCTGCTTCTGCTCATGCAGTCAGCAACTATATCAAGAAGCAATTCCTTCTTCAAAATAGCACATCTTAGCATGCAGTAGCCGGAATCCACCGATCTTGGATTTATAAGCACTTCCGAAATTCTCTGATTGGAATCGAGCGAAAGCACGATGTTTTCTGTATTTTTTCCGTTATGTACAAGCTCACTGCGGCAGCAAATAGTAATATCGGCGTTATTTTTGATATGGGAATTAAGCATCTGCTGATAGTCCATATTGATTACCGACATTGAACTTGAAATCAAAACGTAATCCTCATAGGAATTAGTGATAAAATCCTTAATGGAATCTATTGTCTGAACGAATGTGTTATACTTGTCGCCCGTGTTCTCAAACGGAGGGAGGAAAGTAAGTCCGCCTCTTCTTCTTGAGAGGTTCCAAGCCTTACCCGAACCGATGTGGTCCATAAGTGAGAGATAGTTATTCTTCGTAACAACACCGATTTTGCTGATACCCGAATTCACCATGTTTGAAAGCGAAAAG
>JBGVDU010000425.1:0-3881 GCA_045119555.1 Acutalibacteraceae bacterium
CTTTGCTTGTTCTAAAGTAACATTTGCCTTTGCACTTAAAGTTTCAACCATTTCATAGCTTTTCATAATAATACCTCCGTTTTATTTAAAACAGCTTCGTTTTTTGTTTTTTTATTCTTCCCTATCGCTGTGTCTATATAATACACTTGGAAAATTAAAGAAAAATTGAGGAAAGATTAAAATTAGATTAGAAAATGATAATTTATTTTAAAATAAGAAAAAAGATAGGATTTAAACGGATTTTTAACATTTAATAAACGATGCAATAGCTTCTAACAAGGCTGTCGAGGTTTTATTTTAAAATTAAGAACGTATGAAAATAATCGCCCTATGTACCGACTTTTGTTTTAAACACATTTGCTTTACGCCGAGCACCCATTTCGGCAGGCACTCGGCGTAATTTTGTTTGCGTTAAATTTGTTATGGGGCGTAATACTCCACATTCGCAGAATCCAAACCGTAAGTTTCGGTTGTGGTCAGCGTTGACGGAATGTACAGCTTTGTAATCGCCGTGGATAAGAATGCACTATCTCCGATTGAGGTCACCGTGCTTGGAATTGTCACTTCTCCCGTGAGAGCAGTACAACCGCTGAAAGCAGATGCACCAATCGTTGTGAGAGTTGAATTTTCTTCAAAGGTTATTCCTGTCAAACTTGTACAATTCCTAAAAGCATACCTATTAATCGTCGTAACACTTCTTGGAATTGTCACTTCCCCTGCGAGAGCAGTACAGCCATCGAAAGCATAGGTACTAATCGTTGTGAGATTTGAATCTTCTTCAAATGCTATTCCTGTCAAGCCGGTACAACCCCTAAAAGCATAATTGTTAATCGTTGTTATACTTGCAGGAATCGTTAAAGTTCCCGTTAGTGCGGTACAATCGGCAAATGCGTAATTAGGAATTGTTTCCAGCTCCGTATTTTCCTCAAAGGTTAATCCGGTTAAGCTTGTGCATTTTTGGAATGCATAATTTCCAAGAGAAGTAACACTTGCAGGAATTTTCAGCGTACCGGTTAACCCACTGCAGTATCTAAACGCACCTTGTTCGATTCTTATAAGCATGGAATTCTCCTCAAATACAAGACTTGTAATCTTACTATCTGCTGATGAGGAAGTCGAAGAACCAAATGCATATTGTCCAATCACTGTTACACTTGCAGGAATTCTTAATTCGCCTTCAAGTGATGTACAACCACTAAAAGCACTACCATTTATTATCTTTAAATTTTCCTTTAATATTAACTTTGTTATTCCGGAGCAACTATTAAATGCCGAAGTTTCGATTGTAGTAACACTCTCGGGAATTTCAAGCGTTCCGGATAAGCTACGACAAAAACTAAATGCATTATTTCCGATAGTGGTCAACTTCGAGTTCTCCTCAAAGGTTAATTTGGTTAATTTGGAACAATAGCTAAAAGCATTACTATTAATAGAAGTAATATTTGCCGGAATTTTCAGTTCACCTGAAAGATTAGAACAGGATTTAAATGCAGAAGAACCTATTTCAGTCAACTGCAGGTTTTCCTCAAATGTTAGTGTATCGAAACCTGAACATGAAGAAAAAGCAGAACTTCCAAGGTAAGTCACACTTGCCGGAATTTTTAATTCGCCGGTAAAGTATATACAATAGTAAAAAGCACTATCTCCAATGTAAGTTAAATTTTCCGGCAGTACCAACTCTCCACTAAGCTGATAGCAATTATAAAATGCACCCTTACCGATTGATGTTACACTTTCCGGAATTTTCAATCCTCCCTTAAGTTGATTACAATTATAAAATGCAGAAGCACCTATTGTTGTCAGCTTTGAATTCGCCTCAAACGTCAATCCTGTTAAACTGGTACATTGTCCAAATGCGTAATCTCCAATCTCTATTACATTGTTCGGAATTTCAATCGCTTCTTTAAGTCCGGAACAGCTGTAAAATGCACCATTTCCGATTGTTTCCAGCTGTGAACCCTCCTCAAATACAAGACTTGTTAGTTTTTTACATGAATAAGAAGGGTTCATTAGAGAACCAAATACATAATTTCCAATAGACTTAACACTTGCAGGAATCTTAAGCTCACCCGAGAGCGATGTACACCTGTTAAATGCTTGATCTCCAATGATAGTCAACTGCGAGTTCTCCTCAAATGTTAATTTTGTTAAGCTTGAACAATCTTGGAATGAAGAAGTTCCGATTGATGTTACACTTGCGGGAATTTCAAGTTGACCTGTTAAGCCTGTACAATAATAAAAAGCGTGATCATCTATTATTTTCAGCTTTGATTCTGCCTCGAACGCTAATCCTGTTAAGCCGTTGCAATCAGAAAAAGCATAAGTACCGATTGATGTTACGCTTGCAGGAATCTCCAAGCTACCCGATAGCAAGTCGCAATAACAAAAAGCCTGAGAACCTATTGTTTTTAAATTTGAATTTTCATCAAATGTTAATTGTGTAATACTGTCGCAATCAAAAAATGCACGGGTATCAATGCTTGTAACGCTTGCAGGAATCGTTAATTTTCCCGAAATAGGACTATTATAGAAAGCTTGATATCCTATTGTCTTTAGATGCGAATCTTCAGCAAAAACTATTTCGGTTAAATTATCACATTCATAGAAAGAGTAACCGCCTATTTCCTCCAGTGTATCGGGAATAATAATTTTAGTTACTTCGGACACACCATACAACGGTTTAGAAATGTCAGCTCCGACAACGGGCCATACAATTACGCCTGTTGTAGCAACAACTTTATAAATCTTACCGTTATCATCGTAAGATATTGTACCGCTGTCATAATCTACGAGAGTGCGAATGCCTTTTACACTGCTTGGTATGCTCAAAACAGTCGAAGTACCCGTGTAACCTGTAATGGTTGCAGTACCGTCGTACTTTATACCGTTTTCTTCAAAAGCACCCTCTTCAACCGTCCATGTAAACGGAGCAGGTATTTTCAGATTGAGTACAAAGCTGTCGCTGAACGTCTTGCCGCCCTCGGAATATGTTGCGGTTATGGTGTAATCACCCTGCATGGTTTCGTCAAAGGTTTCATTGTCGAGGGTGTATGCGTCATCGGAAAGCTTTACCTGTGTGCCGTCATCGTAAACAGCATAAACATCAAGCTTTGTGCGATCGAGTGTTTCCGATGTGATAGTTTCCTCACCCTGCCACAAGGCTACTATTGCCGTAAGCTTTCTGTCGGCTTTGGCGATATTGACTGCAAGGCTTGTGTGGGTCGTGGAAGACTGTGTTGTTTTTCCGTTGGTAAATTTCGCCGCACCGTCTGTGTTATCTTCATCAAGCTTAAAGACAACAGCGTCGCCATTTACCTCACCGTTTGCAGTTATTGCCTCTGCCTTGTCGAGAGTATACCGAACGGTATCAACCTCGGACACCGTCCATGTGCCAACAGGCAAATTCGTAAATATTACCGATTGTTCCACATACACTGCATCGGGATTCGCTGTTGCATACGAATTAACAAAATCTTCGTTGAACACAACATTTTTATAATATGTATATGTGTTGCCGCCTGTATCTGTACCGTCTAATCTAAATGTAAAGGTCGGCGAACCGTGGGCATACACGATATCCGAAATTTTAATTCGCTTAGTTGCGGCAAGCTGACATGTAATCGGCGGGTCGGCTGCCGTAAGCTTCTGCACCTTTCCCGATGTAAGATAGTTTACAGAAAAACGGATTTTTTCATCACTCAAGCCGTAGTTTTCGGGCGGAGTTTTCTCTAAGAAATAATAGCTTCCCCACTCTATATCTTTAACTGTTATAATACCGTTTTCGTCTGTAACCAAATCGTCACGATATACGGTACCGTCATTTTTATAGAGTGTGTAAACCGCACCTTGGAGTGTGATCGTGTTATCTTCCTCGCTTACCT
>JBGVDU010000426.1:0-2811 GCA_045119555.1 Acutalibacteraceae bacterium
AACGCGGAAAAGAGCCTGTTCATGTCTTTTTTGCTTATCTTTGCCCAATGCTGTTCTATACCGTAATACGACAATCCACGATCATTGGAATCGTTTATAAGAGCGTTTACAAAGTAGAGAGCCATATCCATACTTTCACTGTCTCTCATACCGTTTTGCACGATATCATTTGAAACTCTTGACAGAACAAGCTCAAGCTGTGACTTCGTCAATTCGCCTTCTATAAGCGAAGAATAATCCGATTCGTTCAATATGTTATCAGTTTTTTCCGTACTCTCATTAGTAGTTTTTTTAGAAAACGTTTCTTCTGACTTTGATGAAGTACTGCTTGACGGAGTAAGGTAATTCTTATTTACATATCCCTCCGTGCCGCTGCCGGGCACCTTGATATACCAATATTCACCCTTATCTCCAAAGGTTTCTGTGGAATAGACATAAATCTGATCGCCGTTGTTGAGTTTGTATATAACATTGCTACCGTCATATACAGGAGCTGTGCGTACACCGAGGAAATTGGTAGTTCCCGTCACGGTGTAAACTGTGTATGTACCGCTCGTTTTAGGCTTTGTGTCACCTGTATTTATAGAAGGATTTGACGCACCCTGCGGTAAATAATTCTTGTTGACATAACCCTCTTTGCCTAATGCACTGCCGCTTACAACGGCAACATAGCAATACTCATACTTATCGCCATAAACGGACTGACTCTTTATGAGCACTTCATCGCCATTTTGTAGCTTGGCAATTTCATTAGATGCATCATAAGCGGGAGCATTACGCAATGCAAGATAGTTTTTCGTTCCCTTAACGGAATACTTAATGCCTACTACAATACTTTCGTCTGTGCTTGTAGTATTTTCGGGAGACTGCTTTGAAACAGAAACCGATGAGCTGCTCTCTTTTGATTCCTGTTTGGAACCTTCGTCGCCGGACGGCTCTGTTTGCATTACGCTGTCGTCACCGTCGCTATTAGTTGTGTAGTAGTTGTTGACTACAACGGGCTGAGTGCTACATCCTGAGATTAATAATATATTTCCTATTATTATTAATAATTAATATTGCCAGTATAGATTTGTATAAATCTTTCATCGTATATACCCCGTTTATTTATCGCCGCGAAAACCCTGCATTCCATTTACATTATATAAACCATATACGCCATCGGGAATTACAGTTTCTCCGCTATAACCGATACGCACCCAACTTAAGAATTCTTCGGATAATTCCGATACAGGCTTACCTGGAAGATAAAGTATAAACTCATCTGCATCGTCAAAACCGTATGGATTCGCAATAGTGTATTTTGTACCGTCTTCTATATATTCATCGCCTTCTTTACCGTCTTGTTTAAGAGAAACAACTTTCATGGAATAAGTGTAATCATCTATTTTCGTAACATTCGTGAATTTACCAGTAAAGTCGCAAATAGAAGCGGAACCATTCGGATAGTCAGAGCCTGTTACACCAAGATCACAATCAACGAAGTTACCTGTAAAGCTACCGTCACTATTTATGCTAATAAGTGTTCTCCAACCGCCTACGCCGCTTGTAAAGTAGAATTCAGAAGGTATTTCGTCAAATATATTTGATATATCTATTTTAGACGATGTTTTTTGCTCTGATTCCGTTGACGATTCAGGTTTGCTTTCGATTAGTGATTGGGATTTACTCTCTGTTTTTGATTCTGCTGTTTTGGAGCTTTCGGATGCTTTGCTTGTGGCCGTTTCAGAGCTTGTGGTTTTAGCCGAAGAGTTTGTTTTTGTTGTAGACGGAGTAATATAATTCTTATTTACATATCCACTCTGACCCTTTGCCGCACCTGACAAAGGGGTGATATAACAATACTCACCCTTGTCGCCATAGACATTCTGTGATTGAATAGTAAGCTCGTCACCATTTTTCATCTTAGCTATCTCGTTGTTGCCATCGTATGCAGGAGCATTTCTTATTGCGAGATAGTTCTTCGTTCCTGTGACGGTGTAGTTGATACCTACCACAAGATTTGAGTCTGTTTGCGGTGAGGTGCTATTTATTGTACTTGTTATGGTACTTGTCTCTGATGAAACGGAAACCTCTTCCTTAGATGAAACATCAGGGACAGCTTGTTCGGAAGCAACTGACTGAACGCTGCCGTCGCTGTTCGTTGTGTAATAGTTGTTGACTACTACGGGTTGATCGGTGCAGGCGGGTAATGCAAGCAATAAAGCTGTAGCCACCAAACACGTTTTAGATATTTTGTTGAAAACTTTCATATTATTCACTCCCATAAAAACAAACTGTGCTACATTGAGGGCAGTTTGTGATTGTTTAATTTTAATTTAGCCTTCTTGTTAAAAAAGATCAATAATACTACACAGGATTTATTTTAAAAAAGTTCCATATTAAATATAACCATATAATATGACCACATTTCATTGGTAATTTATACTAAATACAATATCACTATATGTCGATTTTTGCAATAGTTATTTAAAATATTATTGTTAAAATCCCGTATTTTTTCTATATCTCTATAACATTGGAAAAGTCGATCAAACGGAACGATTTAACATCTGTAATCGCAAAGACTGCCGATTGGAAGGTTTAATATCACAGCCGACATTATATAACGGAGTTATAGTGAAAAGCGTTAAAATTATATGTTGTTCACCGATTATAAACTGCAAATATACCGTGTCTAAAAGATACAGATTTTCTGGGTTGTTTCTGCTCAAATCGAAAATACACGTCATTGGGGTATTCTCTTTCGCTTCGACAGTTTCGGTAAATGTCATCACGGTGTATTCGTGATACAGTGCGGTGATACTGTTG
>JBGVDU010000427.1:0-5116 GCA_045119555.1 Acutalibacteraceae bacterium
TTCGTTTCGGAGAGATATACTCAGATTTACGTTCTCACAGACTATTCGGGCGGTTCGCTTGAAACTCTTTCAGATGAATACACCGAGTCTGTAAAGGCTCTTGAGGATGAGTTTAAAGAGCTTGGTCTTGAAAGAGCAAAGGACTTCGACGGCGAATACCTTGTCGAAGCAAGGCAGGAGCTTGCCGATGCTCAGGCAGAGCTGGACAGCGAGAGAGAAAAGGCAGAAAAGGAGCTTTCCGATGCCGAGCAGGAATTAAAAGATGCCGAAACTGAGTACAACACGAAAATAAATGAGGCTCAGCAGGAGCTTGATGACGCAAAACAACAAATTGAAGCGGCAGAATCGGAAATTGAGCAAGGCTGGGAGGATTATAATACAGGAATCGAAGATGGGCAAAAGCAGCTTGATGATTCAAAAACACAGCTGAAAACAGCACAGGAACAGCTCAATGCGGCGAAGAAGGATTATGATGCTCAGATAAGAAATGCCGAAAAACAGCTTGACGCTGCGGAGCGTGAATATAACAAGGGTCTGGCGGAGTACGAGAAAGGCTTGTCGGAGTTTAATTCACAAACGGCAACGGCAAAGCTTGGCATAGCCGCTTTGGACAGCAGCTACGATTTGGCTAAGAACAGATTTGATAACATAACTAAGCCCACCTGTGAGAGGTTAATTTCACAAGCACAGCAAGCGATAGATACAGCGGAGAGTAAAAAAGCAGAGCTGCAGTTACAGCTTGATGCAGAAGAGGATGCTCTTCAAAGAACGCTTTTGCAGTCACAGATTGATACGCAGGATGCACAAATAAATTATAATAGCGGTATAATAGATAAGCAGAACGAAAAGCTTGCCGAGGCGGAGGCTGAGGTGAACGAAAAGAAAGCAGAGCTCGACAGTGCCGTGGAGGAATACAACAATGCGACGGCAGAGCCTAAAGCACAGCTTGATGAAGCCAAAGCACAGCTTGACAGTGCAAAGGCACAGATAGACAGCGGAAGAGCGGAGCTTGAAACTCAGAAAACGGAGGGACAGGCTCAGCTTACTGCGGCTCAAGAGCAAATTACAAACGGGCAGACCGCTTTAACTCAGGGACAAACAGAACTTGCCACACAAAAATCCGAGGGCAAGCAAAAGCTTGAATCAGCCGAAGCCGAGCTTGAAGCGGCTAAGGAGGAGTATGAAAGCGGAAAAGCCGAGTTTGAAGAAGAAAAGGAAAAGGGCAAGCAACAGCTTGAGGATGCAAAAACCGAGTTCGAGGAAGCAAAGACAGAAGCAGAAGCAAAGCTTAACGATGCTCAGGTTGAAATTGACAAGGCAAGGGAAAAGCTTGACGATTTGGAAAATCCGGAATGGTATTTCTTTACAAGATCCGATAATCCCGGATACGAATCACTTATTGACGATACGACAAGAGTAGATGCCGTAGCAACGGTATTCCCGTTATTCTTCCTGCTTGTTGCGGCTTTGGTTTGTCTGACCACACTGACAAGACACGTTGAGGAAAAACGAACAGAAATAGGTACATTAAAGGCACTCGGTTATTCTAATAATGCAATAAAATTACAATTCATAGTCTACGCATCGAGTGCGGCTTTGATTGGCTGTGCAGTGGGCATTACGATTGGTGTGCTTACCTTGCCTTATGTAATTTACAATGCTTATGGAATGATGTACGAGCTTCTTCCGCTTAGGCTTGTTATTCCGTGGAATATAGTAATTATAGGTATAGCGGTAGCATTCTTGTGCACAACTCTTGTTGCACTTTATACATGTCAAAAGTCTCTCAGAGAAAAGCCGTCTGCTTTAATGCGTCCGAAGTCACCGAAAATCGGCAAGAAGGTAATTCTCGAAAGAATCCCGTTTATTTGGAACAGACTGAACTTTACTTCAAAGATGACAGTAAGAAATATCGTCAGATATAAGCTTCGATTCCTAATGACCGTTATAGGTGTTGCAGGCTGTACGGCACTCATGCTTGCAGGCTTCGGACTGAAAAACTCAATCAGCTCGATTGTTGATAAACAGTTCGGAGAGATTATTACTTATGATATGCTTGCCGTTTTGGAGGAAGAGGGAACGGCACATCAAAAGCAAGCCGTCTTTGATGTGGTTGCTTCAAGCGATTACACAGAAACCGCTATGCTCGAGCGACAAACTGCGATTGAGGTTAAGGACTCGCACGGAGAAAACTCTCAGACTGATGTTTACATGATCGTTCCTCAGTCCATTGAGGATATGACAAGCTTTATTCATCTGAGAGAGCGAAAGAGCGGAGAGCAGATAGAGCTTACAAACAACGGTGCAGTTCTTACGGAAAAAATGGCGGATAATCTCGGCGTAACCGTCGGTGACAGCGTAATTATTGTTGATGACAATAAAGAATATACCATGACCGTTACGGGAATTTGCGAAAATTATGTTTACGGATATGTTTTTGTTTCTCCCGATTATTACAAGGAGGTTTACGGCAAGGACGCTCTGTTCAACATGATTATGAGCAAAATGACCGAGGTAACGGAGCAAAATGAATCAAAGCTTGGCAGTCTTTGCCTTGACAATGACGGTATTGCTGCGGTATCATTTATTAGCGGCAGTATTGAAAGCTTCAACGATTCGGTAAGCAGCCTTGACACCATAGTGTTTGTTCTCATTCTCTGTGCAGGTCTGCTGGCGATTGTTGTTCTTTATAATTTGACAAATATCAATATTGCGGAAAGAGTAAGAGAGATAGCTACAATTAAAGTGTTGGGCTTCTACAACGGCGAAACATGTGCGTTTGTTTACAGAGAAAATATCGTACTTACGCTGTGCGGCATTTTATCGGGACTTGGCTTGGGTATTATTCTTCATAAATTTGTTATTTTGACCATAGAGGTAAACAAAACGATGTTCGGCAGAGAAATTGCCCTTACAAGCTATCTGCTTGCGGCATTGCTTACGGTATTTTTTGCGGCGATTGTAAACTTTGTAATGTACTTTAAGATTAAGAAAATAGACATGGTTGAGTCGCTTAAAAGCATTGAGTAAAAGTATTGAGGAGTTAGGGTATGAAAAAATTGGATTTAAGGTTTTGTGCGGTTGTACTTGCTGTGATGCTGGCATTGTCGGCAACTGCCTGCAATACGGAGGAGGAGGGTTCTTCCTCACAGGAGGTTCAGTCGGTGGCTTCACAGGTTGAAAGTGAACCCGAAGAAATAGAAGAGCCCGACATCGGCGAGCATGAGGACTTTGCGAAAAACGAGTGTGAGGGTTACTATTCAAACGGCTTGCTTATCGTTGACCAAAACGGGCATAAAAGAGCGATGGAAACCTTCACGGGTGAAAGCGACTCCATTCAGTTTTATGCCAATGAGCTTAACATGATGAAGGATACTCTCGGAACAAAAATAAATGTTTACTCAATGGTTGTCCCGACACCGTGCGAGTATTATTTTCCGTCAAACTATCGTGGAGATATCGACAGTCAGCAGGATATTATACTAAGCCTTGACGATATGCTTGTTAATGTTGAAAACGTCAATGTATGGGATACCTTGAACAATCACAATGCTGAGGATATTTATTTCCGTACAGATAACCGCTGGACACCGCTCGGTGCTTATTATGCGGGTAAGGCTTTTGCAAAGACGGCAGGGGTTGATTATGCCGACTTATCGGCTTATACAAAGGTAGATGCGGCAACGGATTATGTCGGAAATGCAAGCTTCTACGTTGACTATACGGGTCTTGCCGATTTGCAGGCAGATGCCGAAACATTTACCTACTACAAGCCGTCAAATAAGTATAATACATACTATTACGATGAAAATTTCGAGTTTTTGGCAGAGGGCGAGATGTTCGAGGAGGTTCCGGAGTCACTGTACGAAACCTTTTTCAAGGGCGGCTACTACTGCGTTAAAATCACAACGGACGTCAAAAATGACAGAAAATTGATTATAGTAAGAGATAGCTTCGGCACTGCGTTGGCTCCGTTTCTTACAAGCTCATTTGAAGAAATTTATGTTGTGGATTTGGATTATCTTGAAGCAAACCTTGCAGAGGTTATAATTGATTTTGAAATAACCGATGTGCTTTATCTTACAAATACAGTTACAGCTACGGGCACAAGTGCTTATCAGCTTGAAACGCTCCGCTCACAAGCAACTAAGGTAGAGCTTAAGGATAACGCTCCGAAATCAACCTACACCACTTCAAGCACGGAAAGCGGTGGCGATACAGATACCGAATCTGACAGTGACACCGATACGGAGAATATTTCAACCGATGAATATATCTACGGCGTTGGCTTGAATAACCAGATTGGCGTTATTGAACATTCCGATGACGATACAGGCGGAAATACAGGTGAGGAATACACCGTGTCTGACGAAACGGGTGAATATGACGATACGAATTACGGTGACACAACAGCCTACGACGATACCGCTTACGGCGATTCAATCTATGATGACGGTGATGAGGTTGTTTGGTGATAATTTATCAGCTTGAATAAAATTTATTTTGGGGTTACAGCTTTTTGTTGTAACCCTTTTTGTTATTGAATTTATCGAGATATTTGTTTATTTACAATAAAGGTGTTTAGTATTAGGGAGTATATGAAAAGCTCTAACGTCAAAGCATATAAAAAATCCTACCGAAATTATGTATTCAAAATAAAATAAGTATTGGATTTTTCTGACCCCTGTGGTATAATACAAGAGTATATATAATTAATAATACCCAAGGAGTTGTTAATAAATGGCGGGAAAGGTTAGAACACGTTATGCACCAAGCCCAACAGGCTTTATGCATGTAGGAAATCTCAGAACGGCACTCTATGAGTACCTGATTGCCAAGTCACAGAACGGTACTTTTGTTTTAAGAATTGAGGATACAGACCAAGAGCGTTATGTCGAGGGTGCTGTCGATGTTATTTACAATACACTTAAAACAGCAGGCTTAAAGCACGATGAGGGTCCAGATATCGGCGGTGAATTCGGACCTTATGTTCAGAGTGAGCGTAAGGATATGTATCTTCCTTATGCCGAAGAGCTTATCAAAAAGGGTAAGGCTTACCGTTGCTTCTGTACTAAGGAAAGACTTATGGCTTTGAAAGAAACAGAAGAATACGCAC
>JBGVDU010000428.1:0-4659 GCA_045119555.1 Acutalibacteraceae bacterium
CCATGAAACGTTTGAACGTGGGGGAAATGTGGTAATACCCTCGTTTGCAGTCGGAAGAACGCAGGAAATGCTGTATCTTTTAAGAGAAATCAAGGAGCAGGGGCTTCTTAAAAAGTTCGGAAACTTCCCTGTTTGGGTTGACAGCCCGCTTGCTGTGGAGGCAACGGAGATTTACGGCGAGGATATGTACGATTACTGCGATGAAGAGACCTTAAATCTCCTAAAAGCAGGTATTGAGCCGATTAAATTTTCAAATCTTAATCTCTCGATTACCAGTGAAGATTCCATTGCAATTAACCGTGATCCGACACCGAAAATTATTCTTTCTGCCAGCGGCATGTGCGAGGCAGGCAGAATCCGCCATCACTTGAAGCATAATCTGTGGAGAAAGGAATCAACAATTCTTTTCGTAGGATATCAGGCGGAGGGAACACTTGGCAGAACATTGCTTGACGGAGCGAAAACTGTAAAGCTTTTCGGTGAAGAGATAGCCGTAAATGCCAAGATTGAAACAATAGAGGGTATAAGCGGTCATGCAGATATGGATATGTTGATTGACTGGCTTGGAAATATCAAAAATAAGCCGGAAATGGTATTCGTAAATCACGGTAATGACACCGTTTGCGATGAATTCGCAGAAACGATTGTCCGTAAGCTTGCTATTCCCGCAACAGCACCTTACAACGGAGCCGTTTATGATTTAACCGAGTTGAAGTGCCTTGACAGAGGCAATAATGTAAAGATTAAAACTAAGGTTAATAAGAAGGCTAAGGCTGTATTTGAGCGACTTGTTCAAGCAGGTAACAGACTCCTTTCCGTTATTAGGCAAAATGAGGGTTGTGCAAACAAGGATATCGCAAAATTCGCAGATCAGATCAATGAGCTTTGCAATAAGTGGGAGAGAAAGTAACAAAAGCTGTATTGCGATGTATGATTAAGAAAGCATAACTAAAAATAAAAGCTGTGACTAAAAAATAAGTCACAGCTTTTTGCTTTGTTATCAATCATTATCATGTGTCTTAATAATCAGCCTGTCGTCATTGCTGAAAATATGCACACTCTGAACTATTCCTATGCAAAGCATCAAACACATAAGTGAAGTTCCGCCTGCACTGAAAAACGGAAGTGTAACGCCGACAACGGGTAAAAATCCAAGCACCATTCCGAGATTTACGGTAACCTGTGAGAGAATCAACGCAAATACACCCAAGCAGAGGTATTGTCCGAATTCATCTCTTGCGTTAGCCGATTTGTAAAAAATTCTCAGAATCAAAACTAAAAACAATGCTAAAATTAAACAGCAGCCTATAAATCCGAGCTCTTCTCCCGCAACAGTAAAAATAAAGTCATTTTCCTGTTCGGGAACGATTGCATAGCCTACTCGCTGACCGTTGAAAAGTCCTTCGCCCGTATAACCTCCTGCCGCTATGGAAAGCTTTCCCTGATATTGCTGCCAGCCGTAATCGCTCTTAGCGTTTTCGTCCAAATTAAACAGCACTAAAATTCTGTTTTTCTGATCCTCGTTCATTACGTTCGTCCAAACAAAAGGGGCTGCAATCAAGCATGCAAGAAAAGAAATTAAATAGTATCTTAACTGAATGCCTGCGGCGAATGTCATAAGAATAAAAATTAATGCAAAAATCAGACCGGAACCGTCGTCACCTTGAAAGTGAATTAAAATAACGGGTATTGCACCGTGTATCGCAAGAAGACAAACACTTTTAAATGATTTGATTTTTTCTTTTCTCGAAAGATAGCTTAAATGTGCCGACAGCGTAATAATAAAGCAGATTTTTACGATTTCCGATGGTTGGAGCGAGAAGCCTGCGATGTTAATCCAAGCCATATCGTCTGTGCCCTCAACCCGTATGCCTATTGCAAAAACAACCGCCACCAGGGCGAATCCGAAAACTGCCGCAAGCCACCACAGCTTTTGCAAATATTTGTAGTCAATGCAGGAAATAACTATTGCACCCACAAACCCGATTGCCAGTGCGATCGCCTGTGTCCGCAAGTAATTATAATTTCCCGCCCTTTGCATGCTTGAAATAAGTAAAAGGCTTAATGTGTTAACAGCAATTACCAGCAGCCATAAGAATTTATCGGTATATCTAAAATAATCCACAATTTTTTCATATATTAACTTCATCGTTTTCTCCTTTTTGTGAGATTAATTACTTTGAGGTATTGCGATTTAATGTTAGTTTTATTTTTTTGATTAGTAGTGTTCCCCCCCGTATAAATTATATAAAATAAATCGTTTATTATCAAGATAAAAAATGAAAAAAATGAAACAAGTTTATCAATTTTGTAAGCAACAATAAAAAGCCATAATTCAGTTGTAATAGATTGGAAAATGTGTTATAATCAATATGAATTACTGTGAATATAGGAGTTATTATGGCTGTATTTAAAACGAGTAGCTTACAGGAAACAGAACAGCTTGGTAAAAGAATAGCTAAATCGCTGAAGGGTACTGAGGTTATTGCTTTTTTTGGCGGATTGGGTATGGGAAAAACCACCTTAACCCGTGGAATAGTCGAGGAGCTCGGAACGGACGATAATGTTTCAAGTCCCACGTTCGCTATTGTAAACGAATACAAAGCAAAATATAATGTATATCATTTTGATATGTACCGTGTAACAAGCTGGGATGACTTGTACTCCACGGGATTTTTCGATTACTTGGATACAGGTGTTATTATTGTAGAGTGGAGCGAAAATATTGAAAATGCTCTGCCCGAAAACACTGTAAAGATTTTTATTTCCAAGGGTGAAAATGACAACGAAAGAATTTTTGAGATAGAAGGTCTGAATATATGAAGATTTTTGCAGTTGACACTTCTGCAAAGTCTGCCTCGGTCGCACTTGTTGAGAACGGTGAGATTAAAGGTGAGTACTTTATCAATACAATGCTGACTCACAGCGAAACACTTATGCCTATGGTTGACCTGCTTTTTAAAAGCGTCCGTTTTGAGCCGAAGGATATAGACTTTTTTGCCGTAAATTGCGGTCCGGGCTCTTTTACCGGTCTGAGAATAGGTATAGCCGCTGTAAAGGGTATGGCTTTTGCTATGAATAAGCCGTGTGTGGCTGTTTCAACGCTCGAGTCTATGGCGTATAACTTGTCGCTTGAAAATTCTGTAATTTGTGCCGTTATGGATGCGAGATGCAGTCAGGTCTACAACGCTTTGTTCAATGTTGAAAACGGTGAAATTACACGAATATGTGAGGACAGAGCCTTGCAGATAGATGAGCTTATGAGCGAGTTGAAAAATATTAAGCAAAAGATAATTCTTGTCGGTGACGGTGCAAAGCTGTGTTATGAAAAGATGTCTTTGGAGTTTGAAAATATCGAGATTGCACCCGAAAATGTGCGTTACCAAAAAGCGTCCTCAACGGCTTTTGCGGCGGAAAAATATGTTCAAAACGGCGAAATTGTAACATGTGCACAGCTTATGCCCACATATTTGAGATTGCCTCAGGCACAGAGAGAGCTGCTTTCAAAGAAAAATATAGGTAAATAATTTAAAAATTTTGTTATTCTGAAAGGAGAATTACCATGATAGCTTTAGGAGCAGATCACGGCGGATTTTATTTAAAGGAAGCTATAATCGAATACTTGAAAGAAAAGAATATTGAGTATATCGACCACGGCTGTTATTCGGAGGAGTCGGTTGATTATGCAATTTTTGCAAAAAGAGTTGCTGATGATGTAGCAAGCGGAAAATGCGAGAAGGGCATTCTTTGCTGCGGTACGGGTATCGGTATTTCTATTGCCGCAAATAAGGTTAAGGGTATCAGAGCGGCAGTTTGTACAAACGAATTTTGTGCAGAAATGACACGCCGTCATAACGATTCCAACATTCTCGCAATGGGCGGAAGAGTTATTGACGCACCGACTGCAGTTAAGCTTACCGATATCTTCCTTAATACAGAGTTCGACGGCGACAGACACGTCAGAAGAATTCAGCAAATTACAAAAATTGAGAACGGCGAACCCTTGGAGTAATTATTATACATGATAATTAACAGATTATCAGCTGTGTTTAATTGTCTTTCATTTTTTTGCGAGATTTAACTAATATTTCAGCCCTCCGTGAGAAATAATATTTTTACGGAGGGCTGTGCTATGAAAAAATATCTAATTCTTACTTTTGCATCCTTTGCAATTATACTTATAATTTTCGCAACAGGTTATACACGAATAAACAATATTGAATATACCTCGGCTATCGTGGTGGAGGAGAAAACAGCTGTCGAAATGCTCAACTATAACGGATCGGTCGAATACAGTAATTCCAGCACATGTGTATCTGAAGGCACGGGTATGGTGCAGTCTGTTCTTGTGAATAACGGCGATTTTGTTGAAAAGGGTACACCTGTTTTAATAGCATACCAAACTGAATCGGAGCTGTCAACATCAGACATTATGTCCGCTATAAATTCAAACAACTACGATAAGCTGACGTCTATGTTTGAAAGCGACTCATCGGTTGTCGTTTACGAAGCAAAAACGTCGGGAATCGTCAGCGATCTGAATCTCGAAGAAAGCTCGGTTTTTCAAGATGGGCAGTCACTTTTTAAGGTTTCTCCCGAAAACTCGTTTCAAATTCAGATAAATGTTACCGAGAATGATATTCAAAAAGTCAAGGTGGG
>JBGVDU010000429.1:0-2601 GCA_045119555.1 Acutalibacteraceae bacterium
GGTTCAAGATGTAATCGACAATTACAGGAACAACGGTTTTCCGCTCGATGCCGTTTATCTGGATATCGACTATATGGAGCGTTACAAGGATTTTACCGTTGATGAGAGCAAATTCCCGAAGCTTCCCGAATTTGTTAAGTCTGTAAAGGAGAAGGGCATTCATCTTGTTCCGATTATTGACGCAGGTGTAAAAATTGAAGATGGCTACGATGTTTACGAAGAGGGCAGAGATAATAACTATTTCTGTAAGGATTCCGAAGGCAATGATTTTATAGCCGCAGTTTGGCCCGGTAAGGTTTGCTTCCCCGATTTCTTAAATCCGCAGGCCGCCGAGTGGTTTGGCATGAAATACAAGGTTCTCACAGATATGGGAATTGACGGATTCTGGAACGACATGAACGAGCCTGCAATTTTCTATTCCGAAAAATGCCTTGAAAAGGCTATTGATAAGGTTGCTTCATTAAAGGGAAAGAACCTTGATTTAAACGAGTTTTTCGCAATGAAGGACACTGTTTTGGGGCTTTCCAACAGTGCCGAGGATTATTCGTCCATGTACCACAAGGTAAACGGAGAAATGGTTTGTCACGATAAGGTTCATAATATTTACGGCTACAACATGACAAAGGCCGCATCTGACGCTTTTAAGAAGATTTCTCCCGACAAGAGAATTTTGATGTTCTCCCGTGCTTCCTATATCGGCATGCACCGCTGCAGCGGCATTTGGATGGGTGATAATCAGTCATGGTGGTCACATATTAAATTGAATCTTCAAATGCTTCCGTCGCTCAATATGTGCGGCTTCCTATATACAGGTGCTGATATGGTCGGCTTTGGCGATCATTGCACAGAGGAGCTTGCTCTTCGCTGGCTTGCACTCGGTATTTTTAATCCGCTTATGCGTAATCATGCCGCTTTAGGTACGAGAGATCAGGAGTTCTACCGCTTTGAAAATATTGATGCGTTCCGTAATCTCACGAAGCTTAGATATGCTCTCATTCCTTATCTTTACAGTGAGTTTATCAAAGCCAATCAGAATTACGATATGATGTTCAAGCCGCTCGCATTTGCTTACAGGGGTGACGAGTTTGCTGAAGCGGTTGGGGATCAGCTTATGGTAGGCGACAGCATTATGATTGCTCCCGTTTATGAGCCGAACGCACTCGGCAGATTCGTGTATATTCCCGAGGATATGCTTGCTGTTTCGTTTAAATCCGAAAATGAATACACAACAAAGGAATACAGCAAGGGTCATTATTTTGTTAAAATTCCGAATGATGAGGTTGTTGTTTTCATTCGCAAAAATAAGGTTCTTCCGCTTGTGGATTCCGCTGACTGTACGTCAAACCTCGATTACGGTACAATGAGATTTATCGGCTTTGTTGATGATAAGGCAAGCTATGAGCTTTACGACGATGACGGAATTTCAACCGATGGTGAATATAAGGTTACTACTGTTAATATAGTAAACAATAACGGCATACTTGAAGCTGTTGAATAATTCGAGGGTGAATTTATGAGGAGAAAAGACAGGGAGATAACTGAATTTGACGAGATTGTCAAGGTTATGGAGAAATGCGACGTTTGCAGGATTGCATTAAATGATGATGAATATCCGTATATTGTTCCTCTGAATTTCGGAATGACTGTTGAAAACGGTGTAATTACACTTTATTTTCACAGTGCAAAAGAGGGCGCAAAGCTGGAGCTGATTAAAAAGGATAACAGAGCCGCCTTTGAAATGGATTGTGAGCATCAGCTTGTTACCGAGGTTGAAGAAGGAAACTGCACGATGAATTATAAAAGTGTAATCGGCAGAGGAATTGTTGAGTTCGTTTCCGATGAAGAAAAATTCGGTGCATTGAAAATTCTTATGTCGCATTATCATCAAGAGGATTTTCCCTTTGATGAAAGAGTTATACCGCAGACTGCTGTTTATAAATTGACTGTTAAGGAGATTACCGGCAAGAACAGATTGAAAAATATTAAGTAATCTCTTTTCGTAATTTTCCGATTTTATCGCCATAATACGGTGTGTGAACATATATACACACGCCGTATTATGGTCTGTTTGAATTTTAGGAGGAGTTTAAGGTTTATGAAAATAACTGTAATTAACGGTCAGAATCATAAGGGTTCTACATATCATATCGGAAAAATGTTATCCGATAAGCTTGGCGGAGAGGTGACGGAATTCTTTTTGCCGAAGGATTTCAGCGGTCTTTGCACAGGCTGTACAAATTGTTTTATGAAGGGCGAAAATATGTGCCCTCATTATAAAAGCCTCGAGCCGATAACAAGGGCTATGGACGAGGCGGATGTTTTGATTTTTACAAGTCCCGTTTACGTTTACCACGCAACAGGCTCAATGAAGGCATTTCTTGATCATTACGGATATCGTTGGATGGTACACCGTCCCGAAGAAAAAATGTTTAAAAAACAAGCCGTTTGTATTTCGACTGCCGCAGGAGCGGGAATGAAATCTACCAATAAGGATATGGCAGACAGCCTGTTCTTTTGGGGTGTTCCTAAAATTTATAAGCTCGGATATGCAGTTCGTGCAACCTCGTTTGAAAATGTAAGTGAAAAGCTTTTAGCGAAAAT
>JBGVDU010000430.1:0-3985 GCA_045119555.1 Acutalibacteraceae bacterium
TATCTTTCGGTGACTGATATGGAATACGATGAAGCAACGGGTGTTTGGACAGCCGTTATCGAGGGTGATTGCCTAAACAAATATTACACCTACTATGTTTACGACGGTAAAAAGGGCACTGAAACGGTTGATATCTATGCCAAAGCTGTCGGCGTAAACGGCAACAGAGGTATGATAGTTGATTTGGACAGTACCGACCCCGAGGGCTGGCAAGACGATAAGCACGTTACCGTTGATAACCCCACCGAGGCTATTGTTTGGGAAGTAAATGTTAAGGATTTCTCAAATGACCCTGCTTCGGGTATCAGTGAGAAAAACAGAGGTAAGTATCTTGCTTTCACAGAGGAGGGTACAACGCTTAATTCTAACGGCTATACTTCAACGGGTATTGATTATCTTAAAGAGCTTGGAGTAAATTATGTACAGCTGATGCCTGTTTATGATTTCGGCTCTATTGACGAAGCATCAAGCGAGGATCAGTTCAACTGGGGTTATGACCCTAAAAACTACAATGTTCCCGAGGGCTCATATTCAAGTGATCCGTATGACGGAAACGTGAGAATCAATGAGTTTAAGCAAATGGTTCAGTCAATCCACAATAACGGCATGGGTGTTGTTATGGACGTTGTGTTTAATCACACGTACGAGGGTGCAAAATCGTGGTTCAACATTACGGTTCCCGGGTATTATTACAGATACACCGAGAGCGGTACTTGGTCAAACGGTTCGGGCTGTGGCAACGATACCGCTTCCGAACACGAGATGTTCAGAAAATATATGGTCGACTCCGTAGTGTATTGGGCAACGGAATACCACATCGACGGATTTCGTTTCGACTTAATGGGTCTGCACGATGTAGAAACAATGAATGCGATTCGTGAGGCTCTCGACAAAATTGAGGGTGGCGACAAAATTATTATGTACGGCGAGGGTTGGTCACTCGACACAAACGCTGAGCCGGGCACTGTTTTGGCAACTCAACAGAATATGAATAAGATGAGCGAGAGAATAGGTGCTTTCAATGACGGTATCAGAGATGGAATCAAGGGAAGTAACTTCAATGCCTCCGAGGGTGCCTATGTGCAGGGCGGACAGGGCACTGCAAAGGTTAAGTCCGGTATTACCGCAGAGGTAGGAAACTGGGCAACCGCTCCTACGCAGACGGTAACGTACAATTCCTGCCACGATAACTATACATTGTGGGATAAATTGGTTGCAACGAGCGGTACGTCTGCCGACTATACAACAAGAAACGAAGAGCTTGTTTCAATGAATAAGCTTGCGGCGGCAATTACGCTTACTTCACAGGGTATAGGCTTCTTCCAGGCTGGCGAGGAATTTGCAAGAACCAAAAAAGGTGACGAGAATTCCTACAAGTCATCATCAAAGATTAATCAGCTCGATTGGGAAAGATGCTCCGAATACAGTGATTTGGTTCAATATTATTCGGGTCTTATCGAGATAAGAAAGAATTTTGCTCCTTTTACGGACGCCACCACAACCTCCGCTAATGCGATTAAATTCCTTGAAAATATGCCTAAGGGTGTTATTGCTTACACATTAAAGAACGAGATAACAGCAGGTACTCAGTGGGATAAGGTTGCTTTGATTTTCAATGCCTCCGAAAATGACGAGGAGATTACACTTAGCGGAAATAACAATTTGCCCGATGAATGGGTTGTAGTTGTAAACGGTGACAGTGCAGGTCTTGACGGCTTGGCAGTTGTAAATGAGGGTAAAGTAACCGTTAAAGCCGGTACGGCAATTATGCTTGTCGATAAAGCAAGCTTTGATTCGCTTTCTCTTACGTCCGAGAAGGGAAAGGTTACTGTAAAGCATGTTGATGCCGATTCGGGTGAAACCATTAAAAAGCAGGTTTTATCGGGCACGATCGGTAAAGGCTATGCAGTTAAGCCCGACAGCAGTATTTCTCTTGAATATACTTACAAGAACGCAAGTGGTTCTGTTACGGGTAAGTATGAGGCTGAGGGTACTGAAATCACACTTTACTATACAAAATATACAGGTACCTATGGTACGGCAACAATAAAATTCGTAGACGGCGAAACGGGTAAGGAGCTTGCAGAATCCGTTACTCAGAAGGGAAGAACGGGGGAACGCTACTATACCGCCGAGCTTCCAACCATAAGCGGATATGCTCTTGATCTTACAAGTTTGCCCGATAACGGTGCAGGAAAGTTTACAGACGGCGATATTGAAATTTTGTATAAATATTCTCCCGTGAAAAATGAGGCTGTGACTGTTCATTACTACAACAGCAACGGCTGGGATAACCTCACACTGTACGCTTACGGTAACGGTGAGCAAAACGGCAGTGCTACAAAGGAAATTCTTGATAAGTGGCCTGGTGTAAAAATGAAAGATGACGGTGACGGTTGGTGGTCTTATACGATTCCGTCAACTGAGCTTGAAGGCATTGATGCCGTAAGAGTAATTTTTGCTAACGGTAATGCTCAAGATCCGATTGCAGGCAACGAGGGTTATCTCGTTTCGGGCGAAGTTTGGATTAACAACGGAATTATCGCAGATAAAAACGATAAAGAGGTTGTTTGCTCGGGTAAGGTTAATGTAATATATGTTGATTATTCTGGAGCAATTATTGATAAAGACGTTATGACAGGCAATATTGACAGCTCATACAATGTCATTCCGAAGGATTTCTTCGGATATGAGCTTGTCAGCAATTCCGATAATGCGGCAGGCTGTTATACAGCTGAGGAAATAAATGTTATCTTCAGTTATAAACCAAACTACGGCAAAAGCCTTATTGTTTGGCTTGCGGCGGGAGGCATTGCTGTTTTGGCAGGCGGAGTTGCGGCGTTCATTTTGAGAAAAAAGAAAACGGTTTAATTTCTTGACATCAATTATACAATCAAAATAAGGTTATTGTGCAATGGCGAAATTGGTCTATGCGTCGTTGTTTTAATAAATAACAATTACAAGGAGGAAAAAACTATGAAATTCAAGAGGGTTTTGTCGGTTATGATTGCTGCGGCAATGCTGACTTCTGCTTTAGGTACAATAGCGGCAAGTGCTGACGAGGCGAATACCGATACAGAAACAACGGTAACGACTGTGGGTGATTATTCAACCTATGCCACTTACAGCGGCACTGATTTAGGTTCAACCTATACCCCTGAGGCTACCACCTTTAAGGTTTGGTCACCGACCTCAACAGAGGTAACAGTGAAGCTTTATGCAACGGGCAGTGACGAAGAAGACGGTGCTGCTGAGTTGAGCGAGTATGCTATGACACTTGATACAGCAACAGGTGTTTGGTCTGCTAATGTTAAGGGTGACTTGCAAAATACATACTACACATACTTCATCAAGAATGAATTAAGTCCTGAGGGTGTGGAGGTTTGCGACGTTTATGCAAAGGCTGCCGGTGTTAACGGCAACAGAGCAATGGTTGTTGATCTCGATTCCACAGACCCGGAGGGCTGGGAGAATGATTCCTTCAACAGAGTAGAGGAAGTAACAGACGCTTCCGTTTGGGAGATTCATGTAAAGGACTTCTCTTATGATCCCGATTCAGGCGTAAGTGATGCGAATCGCGGTAAGTATATGGCATTTACAGAGCTTGAAACAACTCTCAAAAATGCAGGCGATGTTAAAACATGTATGGCTTACCTTAAGGAGTTGGGTATAAATTATGTTCAGATTAACCCTATGTACGACTTCGGCTCAGTAGATGAAGCAGGTGACGATACACAGTTTAACTGGGGTTATGACCCGAAAAACTACAATGTTCCCGAGGGTTCATACTCAACTAACCCGTATGACGGTAATGTAAGAATCAACGAGATGAAGCAGATGATTCAAGCATTGCACGAAAACGGTATCGGCGTAATTATGGACGTTGTTTACAACCATACTTATGCAAGTGAGGATTCTTGGTTCAACCTTACAGTTCCTGGTTACTATTACAGACAAACAGCAACAGGCGGCTGGTCTAACGGTT
>JBGVDU010000431.1:0-12587 GCA_045119555.1 Acutalibacteraceae bacterium
TTCCTCCTCCATGCCCTGCAAAACCTGCAATTCATCAAGCAGAAGTCCGTTCATTCTCAGCTTTTTGTTATGCTCCTTTTCAATTTCTTTTTTGTCAGCCGACGGCGAAACGGTGACGGAGGTTACTGTTGACGGCATATACAAAATGCCGCTCGGTCGAATTTCTTCGCCGTACTTTTCCTTACCGTTTTTTGCAACCGCCGAAAGATAGATGAGCATCTGCATATTAAGACCGTACAACACATCGGAGATTTTAAATTCCTTTGAGCCTGTTTTGTAATCGACAATTCTTATGTAAGATACTTTATCCGTTTTCATTAAATCAACTCTGTCGATAACACCACGCACACGCACAGTGTTACCGTTATCATCCAAAACGGTAAATGCAGGTATTCCGTCCTTATCCTTTCCAACGGAAAGCTCAAAATCAACAGGCTTAAATTCCGACTGTCCCAGCTCGTCCGCTAAGTGATTCATAAGGCTCTGCGTACTCTTTTTAAGTCGATAATAAAGATGTATAAAACGGTCGCTTTTGTCGCTCTCACCGCCCAAAAACTCTGCAATATACTGCTTTAAAAGCTCATCGAGCAAGGCCTCCAGTTCATCGTCCTCAAGCCTTTCGTAGCCGTTTGCCTTGTAAACCTTCAGGACGTTTTCGAGCAAATAATGAACCAAGCTTCCATACTCAACCGCACCGATTTGAGCCCTTCTGCGTTCCTTTAGCCTCAAGCCGTAGGTGCAAAAATACTGAAAACGGCACATGTAGAATTTCTCAATCTGCGATGCGGAAAGATTTTTATCCTTACCGAAGAGTGCCGCTGCAACGTCCTTATCTTTAATGCAAATATCGGTATTTTCCGCTGCTCTTTGAATTGCACGCAGCTTGTCGGAATACTCGGGTTTTTGATAAAAATACTCCTTTAACGCACGGCTTATCGAGCTGTTTTGGCGAAAAAGCAGGGCACATTTTTCAAATGCGGATTTTTCACTGCGGATTCTGTCAACGTCACTCATTGCCGAAACAATTTCGATATTTACATTCGGCATAATTCGTTCAAGCTCTGTGACAATCGAGGAAGGAAGCTGCTGAGAGCCGCTTAAATCGGCATTGTAATATGTAACATAGAGCTTATCGGTAGGTGCGGAAACTGCGTTGTAAACAAGATATTTTTCCTGCAAAAAAAGCTCAGCCACGGCATCGTAAATCGGCAAATCGAGCGATATAAGGCTTCTTCTTTCGGCATCGTTGAAAACTCCCCCCGACACGGGATTATGCGGAAATTCGCCGTTTAACGCACCTATGACAAACACCGCATAAGGCGACGAAAGTCTGATACTGTCGGCAGTTCCCACAAGCACCTGGTCAAGCGTTTGCGGAATATCGGAAATATCTATACTGCGTACAACCATGCGGAAAAGCTCATAATATCTTTTAACCGTTACGGCTCGTTCACCTATCGCAAGGTACATCTTATTGAGTATATCCATAAGAATATCCCAAAGTCTTATTTCCTCGTTTGAATACTCTTCATATCCCGTAAGAGCGGAATCCTCCTTTAGCCTTTCGGGAATTTTAAAATCTATCAGCAATTCATAAATCGCTGTTGAAATTTCCAAACAGCTCGCACCCTTCAGCTTATCGGCAAAGGCTTTAAGGGGTGTCATTATTTTTGCTCTTGTTTCATTAATTTCCGCAAGCCTTTGCTTTGCGGCATCGGTAAATTTATCGGTGTAGCCGTCGGGATTTGCGGTAAAGCTTTCTGTGAAATTTCTGCCGTTTATGCTCCAGATATAAGCATAATTTTCAAGCTGTGCAACCTCGTAATCGGAAAGCCCCGATAAACCGCATTTTGCAATAGCAAAAATCTTTTCGCTGTCGGACGGTGTAATTACATATTCCAAGGCAGAAAGCACTAAAAGCATTAAAGGCTTCGTGTCTATCTGCTGTGGCTTGGACATGAAATAGGGAATCCTGTGACTTTCAAAAACAGCATCTAAAATTCCTCTGTATTTTTCACTGCTTCGGCATACAACGGCTATATCCTTATATCTGCAAATTCCGCTTAAAGCAAGCTTTTGAATACGCCCCGCTATATAGTCGCACTCTTCAAAAATATCACTTGCAACGCCGATTGTAACGCCCCTTGCGTTAACCGCCTTAGGCTGGGCATCGAAACGGTAAATTCCGCTTTCAACGCATAATAAAGCCTCGTTCTGCGTTCTGTAATTTACCGTTAAATTGACAGGTGAGGCTATCTTTAGTGAAAGCCTTTGGGCACTGCGAATTATTCTCTTTTTCGTTCGGTTGACGGTAAAAAACAGCTCGGCCTCCGTTTTGCCGTCCATACATAAGGTTATGTAAAAATCCTCCGCCTGCTCCATAATCAAATCGAGTATTTTCTGTTCCTGTGCGGTAAATCCGCTAAAGCCGTCCACCGCAACGGTGTAACCCTCAAAGAATTTAACCTCGGAAAGTCTTTTTTCAAGTCGTGCATTATTGTCAAGCGGGTCGATATAGCTTTTTGAAATATGAGCATTGTAAACATCATTTACAAGTGAAACCTCTTTCAGCTTTTGTGATAAATCCGTACCGACTGTTTTCCTCGCTTTTTCACGCAAATCGTCCGAGGAAATTCCGCACATTTTAAATTCCTTTACGGCACTGAGCATTAAGTCGGTAAGCTGTGGCTTCAATGCCTGCTGTTTGTAAATTTCAAGCTTATCAACACAATCCTCAAGTGCAAGCGACATCAAAATTTTACGCACACCGTCATCAATCGGTGTACCCGGAATTACGCCCGTCTGTCGCATAACCATATCATAAAGTCGTGTAAACGACATAACATTTATATTTCTGCAAAGCTTAGGGCCGAGCATTTTCAAAAAAGCCGTTTCGCTCTCAAATGAGCTTTGCTCGGGAATAAGATACAAAAGCTTATTGTTGCCCGACCTTGCAAGTTCAGCCAAAGTCTTGAACACATAAGCGGTTTTGCCCGTTCCGCTTCTTCCCTGTATTAAGTGCAGCATATTATCACTCCTACTCAATCATATTCATCAAGTTTTGATATATTTCATAGACCTTAAATTTGTACTCATAGGACTCGTCCGTCACCATTTCCGTTTGTTCCTGCGTGAGCACATCGGAAATATCCGCATCGTTTTCGGCGGCACTTATGCAAATGGGAGGAAACATCACACACCACCAGTTGTGACCCTCTCCACTGCCTATGGTAATTCTCACCGCATCGTAGTTGCCTGCCGGCAAGGTGATATCATTATACACCCTATTTGTGAAGTACATATTTACAATTTCGCCGTTGACCTTATAATCATAACCCTGACGGTCAACCTCTTCCTGTGCGACAGCAATAATCTCGGGAAGTTTTTCCGAAATAATTTCCTCTGCTTCCTCCTTAGATTGTGCATCGTCATAAATATTATAACAGAACTCCTGTACCACATCACGGACATCAAGCTTCAAGCTTTGATCCTCTGTGCTGTCGGAGTTTGCAAGAATATGAAGTCTGAAAACCTCTTCTGAAATTTCCTTAGACTGTGCATCAAAACCAATCATAGAAAATACAAAGCAGATAATAAATCCGCATAACACAGCCTTAAACAGCACGACAAACGAAGAAGAGAAATTATCCTTATCGAAAAACATCTTGAATTTTGCTAACATCATCATACAAAAAACCTGCCCTATATTTTATGGTAACAAAATTATGGACAGGGATTTTTGGGAATATTCATAATTAGTATTAAATCACATCACCGCTGTGCCATAGTCGGTAGGCTCTGCAACAAATACATCTTCATAATAATTTTTAAAATACTCCGCACATTTTTCAGCCTTTTGCTTATCGTCAAAAATACCGAAAACCGTTGAGCCGCTGCCCGTCATGCAGGCACCCAAAGCACCGTCACAGGCGGCTATTTTTCGTTTTAAAGTAAGCAATTCTTCGTTGCCGAGAGTATCTTCAAAATCGTTGCGAAGATTTTTGCCGATAGCCTTAACATCACTAAGCAGCGGAAGCATTTTATCGGTTGCACATTCGGGAGTAACCTTTCTTGAATCCACCGCACCGTAAGCCTGAGCGGTGGAAATTCCTATCGGCGGCTTGACAAGAACAAAATAGCACATCGGAATTTTTTCCAAGTCTGTCAAAGCTGTGCCCGTACCCTCTGCAAGTACAGTACCGCCACGCACACAGAACGGAATATCCGAGCCGACTGTACCGCCGATTTCTTCAAGCTCAGCAGTGGTAAACGGCTTATTATAAATCTCATTAAGCCCCACGAGTACAGCCGCACCGTCTGCACTTCCTCCTGCAAGTCCTGCTTGTGTAGGGATATGCTTTTCAATAGAAATATGCAAACCGCTACACTCCTTTGAAAGCCTTGTATAAAAGGCTTTCGCACATTTATACACAATATTGCTTTCATCGCACGGCACTGTGGGATTATTGCAGTCAACCGTAATCTTTCCTGAATTATTTTCAGTGAGTGTTACATATTCAAAAAGACTTACTGACTGCATAATCATTTTTACATCGTGATATCCGTCTGCACGTTTGCCGAGGATATCAAGCGTTAAATTTATTTTTGCTGTTGATGAAACCGTTATTTTCATTCTTTATCAGTCCTTATTTTTCAACTCGGTTTATTTTAGCTTATCAACGTTTTCAACGTAAATTGACACCTCTCCACATTGAGGGCAAATAGCAACCTTAGGGTTACCAATTCTCCCACCGAATAGCTTATTTTCATCTGTTGACATAACTATTCCGTAGCCTGCACCTTCAACCTTAATTGTACAGCCTTCTTTCATTTCACTACCGCATCTAATACATTTTCGCATTATCTTTATCTCCTATTTTAAAAATTAATCATCAAAAAATCCTGTGCCCCAAAAGCCCAGGTCGTTTTCCTCTGCTGTTTCTTCAAGCTCAAGGAAGTAGTCTTCATATTCGTCATTAGGTTTAACAGTCATAACCTGAGCGTAGCCCTCAGCCACTAACTTTGCGTTAATCATTGTATCCTCATCAAGATATGCGTAAACAAGCGGTCTGTCGTATTGGTCGTAAGGGTCTTCGCCGTATTCGATGTAAATATCGCTATCACCAATAAGCTCTTTCATATAATCAGACGCAATTGTCCCCTCAGGCACATTCTTTTCCTTGTCGGGGTGGACACTTTCGGGAGTATCTACTCCGATAAGTCTGACATTAACCTTTTCGCCGTCTATCATCAGCTTGATTGTATCTCCGTCAACAACCTTAACTACCTCATAAGGCCCCTCTAAGCCAGATATACTCGTGTCTTCAATTACAATTTCAATACATCCGCTACAAGTGCAGATTATACCAAGCACAAGGAACGCAGAAAGAATTGTCTTTTCAAAAGTATTCGCTTTCTTTTTTCTTCTTTTAATAGTTTTCAAAGCTATTCCCTCCAAAACAATAATTGCCGTCCGCCGCAAGGAGAATTCCTAATCGGCTGACGGCGGTGTTTTATACTGGTTCTCGTCTTAAGATTGTCCACTATTAGGGCGTGAAACAGTATTATTATTTATTATTATTTATTATTATTTAAAATTCATTTTTTATACTGCGTAAAAAGAGTGATGAAAGTACGTCTTCGGGTGACATCTTTCCTGTCAAAATGGCATCTACTCCTTTTACAATCGGTAAATCTACATCAAGTTTTTCAGATAAGGCAATCATTGCTCTTGATGTAGCTACACCCTCGGCGAGCTTTGAATAGCTTTCGCCCTTAATAAATGTTTCTCCGAACATTCTGTTTTGACTATACTTTGAAAACAAAGTAGCCTCGTAATCGCCCAAGTGGCACAAGCCGTAAGCGGAAATTTCGTTGCCACCCATAGCCTTAATAAGCTTGCCAACCTCATGAGTTCCTCGGCTCATAAGTGCTCCCTTCAGACAACTGCAGCCCAAGCCGTCAAGCATACCTGCGGCAATACCGATAACATTCTTCGCCGCCGCACCTACCTCACTGCCGATAAGGTCTGTGCCGAAATAAAAACGGATAAGCTCACTTGTAAAGCTTGTAACAAGCGTCTTTTTCAAATCCTCGTATTTGCTGTCGATTACCATACAGTTAGGAACACCGTTGACAAAATTCTGAGGGTGTCCCGGGCCTACCCATACAGCAACGGGAACTTCTCCCAAAACGTCCTCCACAACCTGAGTAAGGCGGTAGCCTGTTGATTCCTCAATGCCCTTCATGCAAAGCACAAAGCTTTTGCCCGTCAAATCAAGCTTTTTTACATCAGCCAAAAACGAACGCAACGCCTGACAGCTGATAGAAATAACTATTACCTCACCGTGGCTTACTGCCTTTTCCAAGTCAGATGTTACCTCCAAGGATTCGGGAAAGGTAAGCATACCGTTAGTGCGTGTTTCCTTCAATTCAATCAACTGAGGTGCATCCGCAAGTCCCCATGTCATTACATTATGTCCGATTTTATTAAGATACCACGCAATAAAAGCTCCCCAACGGCCACAGCCTAAAACAGATATATTCATAAGGTAAAATCTCCCACATTAATTATTGTTGGTTTGATTATACCATTGCACAGGTGAATTGTCAAAGTAATTATGTCATTTTTGCACGGTCTTTTTTTCTTTTTTGAAAAGTCCCAACGCACCCATTATCAAAAGCAAAAATCCGAACATTTTCGATAAAATCCCATTGTCGAATTTTCCGCACAAAAAACAGCCTATCAGAGTTCCTATAACACCCATTGCGGCAAACGGCAGAGCGATTTTCCACACAATCAGCTTTTTCCTGCTGTAATACAAAACAGAAAACACGGCAGTGGGAAGAAAGAAAAGCAAATTTATTCCCTGTGCGGTGCTTTGCGGAATATCGGTGAAAAAATTCAGATAAATAATCAAAACTCCACCGCCGCCCATACCCATAGCACCGATAATCCCCGACAGCACGCCTGCCACGGCACTGATTATCCATTCCATAAAGTCACCACCTATCGCATAATCATTCGTATTCCTGCCCAAATCATTAACAAGCTGAAAATTATTTTAAGCCACTTTGCTTTCATTTTAGTAAGTAAAAATGCACCTATCACGGCTCCGATTACTCCGTACGGTGCGTAAGGCAGTGCATCTCCAATTGTTACTCTTCCTGCCGCAAGGTACCATATACTGCTCACCAAGCACATCGGCATTATTATTGCAACGGTTGTTGCATGTGCCTTTTGCGGTTCAATTTGAGATTTAAGAGTAGGCACGGCAAGCATACCGCCGCCCGCACCGAGTAAGCCGTTTATTATTCCCGAAAAAAGCCCGACTATTGAATTGATATGCTTTTTAATAAATCGTATCATAAAGACCTCTTTAAATCATAGTATAAAAACCCATTGTAATAGATTTATATTGTAATATCCCATAAATTTAAAAGCCACACATATTCAAGTTTAGGTCAAGCCTTTTCAAAGGCTTGCAGGTCGAGGGCAGAGCCCTCGTGGGTTTTAAGGGCAACGCCCTTAACAATATATTACTCCCCAAAATGCCGTATCACGGCATTTTACAAAACACACATCGGAAAGCACTTAAACAAAATTCCCCTAAATATTCTAACCGAATACTTAGGGGTTATACCAATTACTGCTGTTTAAAAATAAATAATCCCGCCTAACCGTATGTGTTCGTGCATAACCTGCCTACTAAGTGACAGGTGGGCACCTCCTTGCGAATTCACGCTCCCTTCGTCCGCAAAAGCGGGAGGTCTGCAATCCACCGCAAGAGTCCGGTTCCCAAAATAAAAGTTGTAGGGTTATAAAGAACACATTCACGCATTAGGCAGGAATATCAACAAATTAATAAGGATAGAGATTAATTAAGCCTCTTCCGAATCGTCACCGTCATAAAGACTTTCAAAACGCTTTTCAAAGATTTCTGCGAGCTCGTCGAGTAAATTATCGTCCTCAACCTCAGCAAGCTGTTCCTCGCCGTCCTCTTCTACTACCTCAAAAATATAATACTCGCCGTCAGCTTCAACCTTAGCCTGTGGGTCCTCTACCAACGGATAAAGTGCATAATATGTTTTATCTTCATGCTCAAGTGTATCCAATATTTCAAAGGAATGCTCCTCGCCGTCCTCGTCCAAGAGAACGATCAAGTCTGCTTCAAATTCATCATTCATGTTTTTCAACTCCTTATTCTGTCTACGATTACATTTTAACCTTTTGTTGCAAATAAGTCAAGAGGAAAATTAATTTTTTATAATTTAGTCACAAATAAATGATGAATTTTTGCAGAAAAATAGTTTTTGAGAGTAAAGCTATTCACTTTAAGACCTTTAATTCGGTATCATACTGAATTTTCTTTCCCGAAATTTTCGCAGACTTTCTGTAAACAGTTGAAAAAATGTTAAGTTAAGTGTATAATAAATCAGTATATAAATTATTTTTGTTATTTCGGAGGCAATTTATGCTATTACCCGATTTTGAATCGCTTCCCTCGGAAATGAAAAATGACGAGGTTAAGCGTTATTATGATATTTTATCTCACAAGAAAATCAGCTTATTCTTTAAAAGATTCTTTGATATATTATTCTCGGTAATTCTGATTGTTATTCTTGCAATTCCCATGCTTGTTGTGGCAATACTTGTAAAAAGAGATTCGCAGGGTCCTGTGTTTTTCAGACAAAAGCGAGTAACAACGGGCGGTAAGGTTTTCAGAATTTTTAAATTCAGAACTATGTGCGTTAATAACGACAATGCAAATTCTCAGGTTACAGCGGGTACGGACAGCCGCATAACGAAGGTTGGTCATACTCTCAGAAAGTACCGTCTTGATGAGCTTCCTCAGCTTTTCAACGTGCTTTTCGGTGACATGAGCTTTGTGGGCACTCGCCCCGAGGTTGAAAGATATGTGGCAAAATACACACCCGAAATGTACGCCACTCTGCTTATGCCGGCAGGAATTACTTCCATGACGAGCATTAAATACAGACACGAGGAAGAAATTCTCGAAAAGGCGAGCGATGTGGAAAAAGCCTACATTGAGGAAATTCTTCCCGAAAAAATGAAATTCAATCTTGAATATATACAGAAATTCAACTTTTTTTACGATATATACATCATGCTCTTAACAGCTGTTAAGATTGTTACTTAAATCAAATAATCAAAAATTAAATAAGCTAATCATTTGTTTTTTGTAAAATGAAAGGCGGTGATATAGTGAGGCATGGTCAAAGTAGATTACATGCTGTTTATAACAACACTTCGTTATTCAGAATTGCATATATTATCGACCTGTTTTTATGCTCGGTCGGTTATATAAATGTAGTTGCCGAGGTCGGCAAAGTATTTTTCTTTGTTTGGGGTTTATCCATCTTTTTCAATAAATACATTTTTGAGTTCAACATAAAAAAAGTCAACTATTACGGCTGGCTGCTCTTGTTTATTGCATCAAATATAATTACCGTGTTCATACACTGGCACGATGAGGGCATTTGGGAAAGTATTCTGATGATTCTTAACATGCCGCTTCTTTTCTTTCTGTTCTACGGTCTTCATTCGGAGAGTTTGACAAAAGAGGGGCGGAAAAGGGTTTTCGGGGAACTGTACATTCTTTCAAACATCTTTCTCTGGATTTCGCTTATAATCAATATCATAAGCATTATCGCTCTTTATGTTGTAGGAAAAAGCGTCAGCTATTCATTCGGTTCTTTGGTAGTTTACGAAAACCGATTTACGGGGCTTTACTACAACCCAAATCTAATGGCATTTTCCTCGTTCTGCTCCGCATTCTGCTGTCATATACTTTGGCAAAAAGATTTTGCGGTATTCGTCAAGGGGAAGCCTCCCACGACAGTTAAAAAGGTACTGATTATCATATCACTTGCGGCAAATCTAATCACAATCATGCTTTCCGATTCCAATGCGACGGCACTTATTCTGATTTGTTACGCAATTACCTTTATATGCTACCGCTATTTCGGCGGCAAGGAGGTACATTTCGGAATAATTCTCCGCAAGGGTGTAATTCTTCTTATGGCGTTTGCTATGATTACATTCGGAGTTTTCGCCTTCCGTTCCGCATTCCAAACGGGTGCTACACAGACAATGAACACCCACGGGGAAACAATCAACACGTTTGACGACAGCGACGATGAGCTAAACCAAATTACATTTGAGCATCAAAACAAGAACTTGGACAGCGGAAGAATAAAGCTGTTTAAGCAAGCTATAAATGTCATTAAACACCACCCTATTTTCGGTGTGGGAAAAGGCAACATAACAATGTACGGTAACAGATACAACGACAATAAAATGAAATACAGTGACTTCCACAACGGATATATTACTGTTATTGCCTGCTCCGGCTTTGTCGGATTCATCTTCTTTATCGGCTTTGCGATATGCTTAGGCTGGCGAATGGCAAACGCCATTTTCAGAACCAGACCTGTTATCAGAAATGATATTTTTCCTTGCTTGGTTTCATTCATTGCCGCTTACTGTGTTTATTCGTTCTTTGAAAAAACTATGGTTTTTGAAGTTTCGTTTATGATCACCTTCTTTTGGCTGATTCTCGGCTATGCAACGGCTTGCATGGCTAAGTACGAGAGAGAAAATTACAAGGAATATTCTTTTTCGTCGCTTATCCTTTTCAAAAAGCTCAAGCCTTTAAAAAAGCTTTCAGCCAAGGGAGTCAATCAACGGGATAAGAAATGATCACACAAGACTTATCCCAATATATGGTTAAGGAGAGAAATATTTATGAAAAATCGTTTGCTTGAATTATTGCAGGAAAATTGTAAGTTCACAGACAAAGAACTTGCGTCAATGTTAGATACTACCGCCGAAGCGGTCAGAGCACAAATTAACGAGTACGAAAAGGAAGGCATTATCTGCGGTTATAAGGCACTCATCAACTGGGAAAAGGTTCCCGGTGCCGATGTTTGTGCTTTAATCGAACTCAAGGTTACACCTAAGCGTGATAAGGGCTTTGACGAAATTGCCGAAAGAGTAATGGCCTTTCACGAGGTTGAAGGTGTTTACCTTATGGCAGGCGACTACGACCTTGCAGTGTTCGTAAAGGGTCACTCCATTCAGGATATTGCAATGTTTGTTGCAAAGCGTTTGTCACCTCTTGAGTCCGTACTTTCCGCAAGTACCCACTTCATACTAACAAAGTACAAGTCAAACATGGTTGATATGCAAAACCTAAGCTCTGACAATGACGGAAGGGAATGTGTCATTTAAATGAATTACGATAGATTTCTAAATCAAAGGATAAAAAACACAAAACCGTCGGGAATAAGAAAATTTTTTGATATTGCAAATGAAATGGACAATGTTATTTCACTCAGCATTGGTGAACCCGATTTTCAAACACCCTGGCACATTCGTGAGGTAGGCATCAATTCTCTCGAATCGGGAAAAACATGGTACACTCCGAACAGAGGTCTTTCGCAATTAAGACAAGAGATTTGCAAATATTTTAAGCGTCGCTTTGATGTTGAATATCATCCCGATACAGATACTCTCGTTACGGTAGGCGGAAGTGAAGCTATTGACGCCGCTCTTCGCTGCCTTGTTGAGGAAGGCGATGAGGTTCTTATACCACAGCCTTGCTTCGTATGCTATGAGCCTTTAACGGTTATGGCCGGCGGAACACCCGTAATTATCGAAACAAAGGCTGAAAATGATTTTCGCCTTACGCCCGAAGAAATTGAGGAAAAGGTAACCGACAAAACAAAAGTTCTTATTCTTCCCTACCCAAACAACCCGACAGGCGGTTTTATGAGTAAGCAGGACTACGAGGCAATCGCTCCCGTAATCGAGAAACACAATCTTCTTGTAATTTCGGATGAAATTTATGCCGAGCTTTCTTACGGTATTAAACCGACCTCATTTGCCTCAATCAAGGGAATGAAGGAAAGAACGATTATCGTAAGCGGCTTCTCGAAGGCTTACGCTATGACAGGCTGGCGTTTAGGCTACGCACTCGGTCCTAAGGAGATTATTTCGCAGATGACAAAGCTTCATCAGTATGCGATTATGTCTGCACCGACTACTGCACAGTATGCGGCAATCGAAGCCTTGCAGAACGGCGATGATGATATCAAGGAAATGCGTGAGCAGTACAACATGAGAAGACGTTTAATCGTTGACGCATTTAACGAAATGGGTCTTACCTGTTTTGAACCAAAGGGTGCATTTTATGTATTCCCGTGCATTAAGTCAACAGGCATGACGTCTGAGGAATTCGCAACGAATCTTCTTCGTTCACAAAGAGTTGCCGTAGTTCCGGGTAACGCATTCGGTAAATGCGGAGAAGGCTTTGTAAGAGTTTCCTATTCATATTCATTACAGCACATTAAAGAAGCCCTGAACAGAATCAGAACATTTCTCAGCGAAATTAAGTAATTTTATACATAACAAAACAATAAAAACGTAGGGTGCTTGGCTCTGCGTTTTTATTGTTTTATTCGATTAGTAAAATTTACTGTCAAATATAATTTCCCTACTGCTCACTTTTTTACTTTAAAAAGCAGTATAATTGTGCTACAATTAAATTGATATCGGAGGCAGT
>JBGVDU010000432.1:0-1931 GCA_045119555.1 Acutalibacteraceae bacterium
ACCTTGTCGCCGTCCTTGAAGAAGAACTCAACTCGAACATTCTCATCGAGTAATTCAAAAACTCTCTTGAAAACGTACAAGCCGCAGATAATACCGTCCTGCTTTGCAATCAAATTAACTGTACCTTCTTGATAGCAAGGCATAACGGCGTTGGTGGAAACGTCCTCACTTGAAATATCTTCTCTAAGTGCCGATTTAATAAGCTCATCGGCATTAAGTGTCATTGTAATATTGTTATTCATCCTTATCGTTCTCCTTAGCTTTCTCTATTTCATTTCTCATTATGCTTACATAATCTTCCCTCAAAAGGAAATAATCTTTGTCCGTACCAAGCTTTGCTTCATATTTATTTACTGTACTCTCGCTCGGAGTATTGTCGCTTTTGTCGCAGGCTATATGCTTAGCGGCACGCTTTGCAAAAACAAGGCTTTCAAGCAGGGAATTGCTTGCCAAACGGTTTTTGCCGTGAACTCCGTTACAGCTTGCCTCGCCTACTGCGTAAAGATGTTCGCAGGAGGTTTTGCTGTCGGAATCAACCCAAACACCGCCCATAAAATAATGCTGTGCAGGCACAACGGGGATATTTTCCTTAGTAACATCGTAGCCCTGTTCAAGGCAATGCTTGTATATATTAGGAAAGTGATTTTTAATCTCATCTTTGTCAATGTTTGCAAAGGACAGCCAAACGTGCGGAGTACCGTCCTTTTTCATCTGCTCTCTGATAGCCGCAGTAACGACATCTCTCGGTTTCAGCTCGTCTGTAAATCTCTCGCCCTTAGCGTTGAGCAAGACAGCACCCTCACCACGAACGGATTCCGAAATCAAAAATCTTCTGCCCCTTGTGGAAGCATAAAGAGTAGTCGGGTGAATTTGAACATAATCAATATGCTCAAGCTTAATATCATGCTGCATACACACGCCGAGTGCGTCACCCGTTAAATGGCGGTAATTGGTTGAATGAACGTACAAACCGCCGACGCCTCCCGTTGCAAGAACAACATAAGGTGCAAAAATATTGCAAAATTCACCGTTTTCGGTTTTAGCAACGACACCGCAGCAGTTGTTGTTTTCGACAATCAAATCAACCATGGCAGTATGCTCGAGAATAGTAATATTCTCTCTTGCCTTAGCGGCGGCAAGCAGCTTTGAGGTTATCTCCTTACCGGTAATATCCTTGTGAAAAAGGATTCTCGGAGTAGAATGTGCACCCTCTCGGGTAAAGGCGAAATCGTCACCGTTTTTCTCAAACTCAACACCGTAAGAAACCAAGTCCTTGATTATCTCCTGCGACGATTTAATCATAATATCAACAGACTCTTTGCGGTTTTTGTAGTGACCTGCCTTCATAGTGTCCTCAAAGTAGCTGTCATAATCGCTGTCGTCTTTGAGCATGCAAATGCCGCCCTGAGCCAAGAAAGAGTCACTGTTTTCACATATATCCTTTGTGATAATCAAAATGTTTTTATCCTCGGGCAAATTCAAAGCACAAAACAAACCGCCGACACCCGAACCGATGATTAATATATCCGCTCTCTTCATGTTACTGATTCCTCATTGAATAATTGAATATACGTCAAATTTTTTAGTTGCAAACAATGTAAATTTTCGGTAAAATTTATATACTTATTTTAGTATATCACACCGATTGACAGGTGACAAGACAGAAAAAAATTATTGTCGAAAACAGCAGAATTTACAAATATAAACCTATAAAACTATCGTTATTGACAAGAGGGATTTTAGTCGAAGAATGGAAAATTAACCGTAAAAATAATTCATCTTTCGATTACCCTACTTAAAGTTTCGCTCAAGCCTTTTTAAAGGCTTGCAGATTCCAAAGACAGCGTCTTTGGTCGCCGCTCGCAAGCGGCGAAACACCTTTATACTCCACTCAGCGGAGAGGGGCACTAAAGGATTTTCGCATTTCATGC
>JBGVDU010000433.1:0-3681 GCA_045119555.1 Acutalibacteraceae bacterium
ATATCTCTGTAATCCGTTAAAATTCTGTTGTCAAAGCAAATCATTCTATCGCAGAAGCTCCCCAGAGCCTTTACTGCCGTTGAGTTTGCGGCAACTGCTGTGTCGATTTTATTGCCGACACAATAAGGCAATAGCTCGGACGGCATTGCAAAGGGAAGCACTGTTGCATTATTTCCGAACAATTCCGTATAACGTCCTGCAATATCATCCGGGTGCGGCTTAACTATAATATGTGTATCGCCCAAGAAATAATCAGCGAACTGACAGTACAGCAAATGCTGCTCCGAAAGCGGCATAATTCCGAGATTCGCCATGTGCTGAGTAAGAATAAGGCTTAAGGATTTCCCGCTGCTTTTCACTCTGCCGTCAACTCCGAAGAAAGCCAAAACTTTATCAAGCTCTCCTTTATCCAGCGAGGCTAAAATTCTTTTAACAGAAAAGTCTGCCATTTTAGGGTTAGTATATCCCTCAAGCTGACTTTCCGTATCGGCGAGAACCTCAACACAGCTGTTGTTGCTGCCGAAGTAGCCGAGTATATTCATAAGCTCCGACTGCGTTTTGTTCCGCTTCATGTTGGAGAGCAAAAAAGCATTGTCGGAAAGAACTCCGCAACCCTCTTCAAAGCAGTGATATTTTATCTTATTTTTGATAACATACCAACCAAACGGAAAATGATCGGGACAAAGATATACTTCATCAAATTTATTTACGTCAACAGGCAAAGCATCTTTTACATCTTTAACCGCATAGTTAAGAATACTCTTAGGCGAAAGATGCTTGCGTTCACGTTGTCTTATTTTTATGTTGACCTCTGCTTCGGGAAGAAGCACGACATCATCAAACATACCGCTACTTTTATATCTTTCCAGAAACGCAACGGAATTTGAATGTATATTAGAAAGCATAAGCACAGCTTTCTCTTTATTTTTTAATGTTAATCTATGTAACACACAGCATTGTATGTGGTAAGTAGTAAGGGCATAATACAGAATCATATTTAACTCACTTTACAAATTCATTTTCAATTAATTTACCGAGTGTTCCCATTTCAAATGAAGCGGAACCTACGGCACGGTTTACGGGATAATCTGCGAAGAGATTCTCAAAATATTCGGTGCATGATATTACCTGACGGCATACGGCATATGCGTCGCTTCCGCAGATATTGAGCATACAGGGATATTTTTCAAATGCTCTAATGTAATCATCCGTAAAGTCATGGACACCCTGCTGGATTTCCTTAATCATACCGTACCCCTCAACCTCGGGACAATCAAACTCATATTTTATCTCGCCGTTTTCATCGAAATCAAAGCCGATAAAAGACGGCACAGGGGCACTGAGCATAATCTCGGTGAATACACCGTACATCTGCTTTATATTATGGTCACGGCGAATTTCACGGTTGATTCTCTGCGAGAACATATAGGAATCGACTACGCCGCCTGCAAACTGAGCCTCTATGATATCCATATCATGCAGGTATGTCGAACCGGCAACAAGACCCTTTACCCTACAACCGAGCTTCCATTCATCCTCAATCAGATAGCGAAGTGCGGAAAATCCGCTTGCCGCCCAGCCTATATCAACAATACACGCTGATTTTGCATTGCCTATGGCTTCCTTGTAATATTGCTTTGCCGCTCTGTTGCTTCTTTCGTACCTATTAATTACGATATCCCAGTTATCTATAAATACCTTTACAATATCCTCGTAATTCTCCTTGGTAAGAAGCGTATCTTCGGTAAAGCCGTTGTCGGAGAGCGGTTTTTGCATAGGCAGTAAATCCATAGCCTTCAGGATAGCCGAGATATTCATCTGCCGTGGAATCTTGTACTTGATATATCTCAATAAAAGATCATTTCTAAAGCGATTTACAGTAAGCTTTGTAGCCGCAGAGCGTGACCAATAAACATATTCCGTTTCATCATCGGGGAATAATTTATCGTACACGGCTTTCAGAATATATCCGTCACGCGAGAGAAACAGGACCTTATCCATGCTGTTGTTTTTCACATAATTATGAATATAATTACAGTAGCCAAGCGTCAAAAAGCCTGCATAGGTATAACCATACTCGTAGAACTGCGAATACTGCTTGTCGCCGTTTTGAAGCTTTGCGTTGACAATTCCTCTGTACCCCGAGCCGATAAGTGAAGTCATATCAAAAGCACGATGAGCGTTGCCCCTTTGGTTCACGTTTTTGTAATAGATCGGTGTGATACCGCTTCGCCTTGCCGATGTGTTATCAGATACCGCATTATCGCCAATATGAATATACTTCAGCTCCTCGCCGTACTTTTCCTTTACTGCTTTATAAAGCTCTGTCGTACGCTTGCTTACGCCGTATTCATTTGAGATAATGATATCGTCAAAACCGTCATAGCCGCACTTCAAAAGCATCTTTTCGATGACATTCTTCGGAAGATACATATCGGAAACGGCAATAACCTTTTTGCCTAAGTTCTTAGCCTCCTTGTAGACGTTCATCATATAAGGGTTAGCAAATACAAGGTCCAGCTCGGCTTCGATTTCATACTGCATTGCCTCTTCGATATCCAGCACAACAAATCTTTGAATCTTCTCGTATATATCCCTCAAGGTAACCTCATGGCTTCCCGTTCTTTCAAATGCTTCCTGTCGTGCAAGCTTTTCGGCAAGCTCTCTGTACCTTTTAAAACCGGGGCATTTGTTTTTTTCACCGAGGAGAAAAAATACCGATTTCGGATCGTCAAAGGGTCTTAATATCAAGGTACCAAAAATATCAAAGGAAATCACATCATTTACAAGAAATCTCTTTGACATCAGTGTATAAGACGGACGCTTTGCAAAGGTTGACTCGGGAGCGGATACGCACGGTCTGATTGTGTACTTTTTGCGTTCATTTACAGATGGTCGCATTCTGTTTTTTCCGTTGAGCCTGTCCGCAGCATGGAGCATACCCATATAAGCAGTCTTTTTTACAATATTTGAATCGGTATTTCCGTACTTATAGAAACCCTCAAGGACAAAAAGGTCTTTCATTATCGCTCTCATCTTAAGCGATTTAAGCTTTTTCTTTGTCTTACTCTTGAAATCGTTAATTAACTTCATCGGGCTTTCTTTTCGCTCCTTTTATCCTTGTTGTACACAGACGGCGTAACAAACTTAATTTTCATTTTCTCTCCGATTTTGTCAAGCTCTTCTTGAATTGCAATATTTTTTTCCTGTAAAAGAATCGGGTCGTATGCACCGCAGTAGTCATGGCTGAAATAGTTGCCGAGCGGGTCCTTTTTGAAACCGTCAAAGCCTGCAAGTGCAACGCTTTTGACAGATGTCTTTCTGAGCAGATTAAGCAGCATCATACCCGAGCTGTCGGACGCATCCTTTGATGTATTTATAAGCTCCGAATAATTCACCTTTACCGCCTTTTCGGGCAGGCTTGGGATATTCGATGTAAACACTGATCTCTTGTAGTTAAGCTTATCCTTCAATTCATCAAATCTGAGAGAATTTACCACAAATACCATATCTGGCTTTACAAATTCGGGAATAAAGTTTACCGATATCACAAAAGGCTCTTTCTTGGCAATATATTTCTCAATTTGCGATTTTTTCGTTTTAACGGTCACTCCCGGAGCAATTACAAGGATATTCTTGCCGCTCAGCTCCTTACGAAGCTTACCTACCACCTCAATGTCA
>JBGVDU010000434.1:0-1530 GCA_045119555.1 Acutalibacteraceae bacterium
ACGTATTCAATCGTTTGCTTTTCGTTGTGAGGGTGTTCGTTCGCAGTGATTTTAAAGTAGCGTTTTCTTACAAGATTACCGTTTTTGTACGTTGCACATTCTCCGGGTAACAGTTCGCCGATTCCTTTGAAAATTCCTTGACCGTTAGTTCTGCCGGGCCCCACAAAGAAAAGCTCCATTAAGCCTTCTTCATCAATCTGTGGCTTAACTATCGGATTTGCAAGCATTGCCTTTATCTCGGAGGCAAAAAGCAAGCCATCCTTATATTTATAGTAGAAAAATGGTTTAACACCGATAGGATCTCTTGCCATGAAAAGTTTTTCCGAGTGTTTGTCATAAATGGCAAAGGCGAAAATTCCGTTAAGACGAGTGACGCAATGCTCTCCCCAGTGGAGGTACGATTTCAGCAGAACTTCTGTGTCCGAATGTCCCTCAAACGAGTATCCTTTGCATATTAGCTCACGCCGCAGCTCATCTGTATTGTAAAGTTCACCGTTATACACGATAATAACATTCTTAAAGCCTTGTTGTTCAATCATCGGCTGTTTTCCTGTGTCGGGATCAATTACAGTCAGTCTGCGGTGAATAAGACAAACATTTTTATCAATATATGTTCCGTGTTCGTCCGGACCTCTTCGGCAGAGTGTTTCGGACATAGCTGAGATTATATCCACCTTACTGTTAATTCTTTCATTATCTGAAAACCAACCGGCAATACCACACATAAGCATATCCTCCTTAAATTAAGCTGATTCTTATTCTTTATTTTGCTTGGTTATCGCTTTAATGTATGTATTCATGAATATCAAAAACAGAATACTTGCACAAAAAAGTGACAAACTGCCATAAAACGTGCTTGAAGAAAATGATGGAGATGTTTCTGTTATATTTGAAAAAACTGCTGTTTCCTGCACAACAAAGAGGCTAATAACAAAGGTAATTGCGGAGGACAAAATCCCACTGACAAGCCTTGAAGACCAAAACATGAGCTTATTTATCTTCACACTTTCGGCTGAGGAAAAAATTTGAAAATGAACGCACAGCCCGCTCCAGCCGATAGCGAGAGAAACGAGATAAATGGGAGCCTGATGCGTGGCGAGAGAATTACAACCGTCGGTAACTTCAAGAACAGATTTAATAAGCAGTCCTGCGACAGAATTGTCTGAGATATCAAATGTGCTCGAAATTACAGCATTGAAAGAGGAAAAGAGAACAACAAGAGCACATAAATTTACCGTAGCCGTACAGGCATTTTTGCATGAAATTATAAAGGACGGTGCAAATTCGCTCCTTTTGTCAGCTAAAAATGATACCGATTTTTGTATAGGTTCTTTTCGCCTTGCAATTAATCCGAGAATGATTCCGACCAAAAGGCTTGAAACTATTTGTGCAATCAGCAGAATTACACCTAAAAGTGCGTTGTTGTACAGTTCTACTCCGACAACACTAATCATAAATGCAGGCCCCGAATTTACGCAAAAGCAAAGCATTCTTTGTGCTTGTGACTGAGTGATTTTTCCCTGCTTCAGC
>JBGVDU010000435.1:0-3707 GCA_045119555.1 Acutalibacteraceae bacterium
TTTATTAAAACCTTTTGTGTTGATATTGGTATCAAAATTTAAATGTCCGTCTACATGACCTGCCATTTTCCTCACTTCCTTTCTATTTTAGGGTATAAAAATAGCACCTTGCAATCGACATTTGTGTCGGTCGCAAAAGTGCTTATTTGTCGTTATAATGACATCTGCCATTGTAGAATACTCCGCATTTTTCTTGCTTACATTTTACGTATCAGTCATATACAATCATCACCTTTCGGGTATAAAAAAACCGCCTTGATTGCTCTAAGGCGGTTTTGAAATATTATCTTATTATATTCGGGTGTTGTCTATCCCATTCAAGTATTTTTTGGTACTCTTTAAACGATTCTATTGCCTCAGGCGGTGCTTTGTCTGTAAGGTGAGCCTCGCCGATATCATCATCGTCAAAGTAAAACCACTCTTCATTTGTCATCCAATAAAATCCAAATCCTGACATCATCTTAACGCACCCACCTTTTCAAGAAACATTTTAGCAAATTCACTTTTACTATTGCTATTATACCACGAACTAAAACATTCTGCAATAACTTCTTGAAATTGAGGTGCGGTATCTTTAGCAGCATAAATAGATAATTCACCACGAAGCATAGATTTCATTCTGCCAACAGACATATAGCCACCTATTCGTTGTTTATAAACGTCTTTTGCAATTTGTAAGCAATTTATATTATGCTCACTTTGAAAGTGGTGTCCAAATTCGTGATAAAAAATACTTTCTACTGTTGTTCCTTTCGGAAAATGTCCAGTTCTAACAGACTCCAAATAACTAAGCCTTGCATATTCAGTATCATCAAACAGAGCTTTGTTTAAATGGATTGTTCTTAACTCTCTCTCATACCAGCCGAAAGTTGTTATATCGGGGTCCATAGTATAGCTTAACTTTAGATTTTTAAATTCTTCTGGAAATATCTCAGCAAGTTTGCTGTACTCAGTAAAAATACTTCTTAGCATTTCCGAGTTACCTCTGTAACTTTCAAATCCGTTAATCTCAATACCCAATGACCGCATATTATTTGTAAACTCTTCAAGTTGTTTAGGGTCAATCAGTTTTCCCGGTACTGGTACAGGGCTGTTGTTTGACGTTGTACTCATTTTAGGTACAGTTGTCTTATATCTACCCACCCCAATATTCCCCAAGCCGTCAACGGTTACTCTTTCCCTCTGCTGAGGTAAATTCATAGCCTTTGAAAAGCGTGTGTACTCACTGGAAGTACCTCTGTATCTGCAACGTGCGTTGATTATTTCATCCTCGCTTGCTCCGCCAACATCGTCTTATTATCACTCTTAAAGTATCTGCAAGCTTTAAACCGAATTCATCCCAATTTATTGTCGAAAACCAAGTGAAAGTGATCGTAAAGCCGGTGTTGATAAGCATTGCTATGGCTTCTCCGAAACGGCGATAACAACTGAGCCGTCGGATTCTGTTTTTTCTGCCATTTTTCACTTCCTTTCATTTTTGGGATATAAAAAAGCACCTTGCAATCGGAATAATCCGACTGCTTCGGTGCTTTTCTTAAAATTCGTAATGTGTCCACATAGAGATGATTTTTACCGTTTTTAACTCCTCGTCAACAGTATAAACAAGCCTATGCTGTGCGTTTATTCGTCTTGAATAACAGCTGTTCAGATTCCCCAAAAGCTTTTCATACGGAGGTGGGTTTTGGTAAGGATTCACCGTGATAAGCTCCAAAAGATTTTGAACATTTCTCCGCAATGCGGGATATTGCTTGATTTTTTCTTTATCCTTTTGAGCCGCTTTTGTGATAACTATTCTGTAAGTCTCACCACTCAAAATCGTCACACTCCTCAATGGGAGTGTTCACTCCGTCTAAAAGCTTTTCTTTCATACCCGGAACAGAAGTAAGATAAAGAGTTTCCATTAAGTTGTTATACTCCTCCTCGCTGATAAGCACGGCATTTCCGTTCTTTGTGCTGATGTTTACAGGTTCATTGAATTTTACGGTCTGCTCGATAAGCTCAAAAAGCTGTTTTCTGAAATTCGTTGCGTTGGTGTTAATCATACATCTGACCTCCCTCTACATTATATGTACATTATAGCGTACATATACACAAAAGTCAAGATTATATCAATCAAGCAACCTATTAAGCCTGTCAATCTCCGCCTGCTGTTAGGTTGAGTATCTTTTCTTTAGGTCAATCATTTCTTTATTCGCTTTATAAAACTCGTTTTCCCACTTTTCAAGCTTTTTACGCTTTGCGTTTTTACTGCGGATATTGACGATTTGAGCGAATAAGCCGTCGCAGATTGATAAGTTAAGTGCTTACTTTTCGTTATAATGACATCTGCCATTGTAAAATGCACCGCATTTTTCACGCTTGCATTCTACATAGGTATAAACCGTTCTTGTTGCTGTTTGACCCTCGGTTAAGGTTTGGTTATTGTCGGGGGATTGGTTCCATTGCTGAAATTCAGCTTTAATTTCTTGGCAGTATGGGCACATAGACACCATGTCCTAAATTTGGGGTATAAAAATACCGCCTTGATTGCTCAAAGGCGGTTAGTGTATTCGTATTATAAAAATCAATCTGTCGGTGCAAGAACAATATCTCCCGTGTTTTTAAACACGGCATAAGTAAAATTTTGTTTTTCATAGCCTTTGTGACTGCAAGAAAAGGCAAAAAAGTGCTTTGTTTCAAACAAAAAATCCATAACGATAATCTTTAATGTTGTATCTTCTGGATCTTTATAATTGCTCAATAGATTTTCCGCTTCAATCCTTGTCATTTTGTTCTCACTCCTATTGTGTAACCCAGTAATTCAGTGTCATCGGTTACCGCTTTATCATTAAAACGCATAAATCCAAAACTGTTCCCTTAAGGGTGAAAAGAATTGTAACGGTTACGAATCACCCCAAAGGATTTGCCCTTATTTTCGTCCGCATTCTTTGAAAGCTGATCAATAATATCCTCAAAAAAATCATTTTGAATATCCCGTTTTTGAGAATAGCAATAATCTAAAAAAACAGTACTCCAATCAAAACCCTTTAATGCTTTGGCAGTGCTGTTTCATTTTGTTGTGAAATTCAAAAATCTTCATACAGCCACCTGCTTTTCGGGTATAAAAAACCGCCTTGACTTCTCAAAAACGGTTTATACTGTTCTTTTAATGACTTTTGGTGTGTTATTTAAAATTTCTTGTTTTTGTTCATCTGTTAATTTTGCAAATTCATCGGGTCTTAAAACAGCATACTCTGTATCGTCGTGAACCAAATACTTTTCATCACTCATATTATCATCTCACTATAAAATCAAAAGTCCCCTATTTTGTAAAGTTCACCATCTTTTTCAATATAACGAGGCTCTTGATGTTTTAGCCACAGTTCATAACTATCTTTAGCACGTTGTGGAGCAGTCGGTTTTATACGAAAGAAATATTTAAAATCTTCGTCAACTTCGTACCAATCTTCGTTTGACATCCAATACATTGTTTCCGTATTTGTATTCATATCATACACCTCTTTTTTACTCGAAGGCGGTTTAAATTCCTCTAAAAGTCTCAATCAAACAATTTTTTGTTTGACATACAACTTCATAGGCAACAGTATCTCCTTTTAACTCTAAAGGAGTTTTGCAAACTGGACATATAATATCAGATTTACCTTTTTCATAAAGTTCAGTTAAGAATTTATCAACAATTTCAAACTTCTCGTTAATATCCATACAAA
>JBGVDU010000436.1:0-1404 GCA_045119555.1 Acutalibacteraceae bacterium
TACTTCATCACAACGGATTCGACAAATTCCCCATCATTAAACCTAAATAAGTATTTAACCGTTTCATCATAAACCGAAACGAGTTTTTTTTCAATATTTGCAACAGAGATGTAATATTGGTTACTAAGATTGTTACGCAATTCCTTTGATAAGTCTGTCATTTCCTCAAAGCTTTCAACTCCGAGTGTGAGCCATTTAAATACCTGCTTGGCTCTGAATTTAGGCAGCAACAGCTCCGAAACAAACTCTTCTTCCAATTCCTTTAAGGAGTAAGATTTTATATCCTTCATGCTGTCACCTCTTCCTAACTGCACTTATGAAAAATCCGTCTGTATTATTCGTTTGCGGAAAAAGCGTCAGCTGATTCGACGGTTCGTCTATCGTTCGCTTAATACCCTCCGGTAAATTTAACGGATAAGGCTCAAAATCAGCGTTTTTATCAAGAAATTTATTGATAATTTTATCGTTTTCCGCTCTATGCAATGTGCATGTTGAGTAAATAAGCACACCGCCACTCTTTAAATATCTTGCAGACTTTTCCAAAATATCATACTGAATATCGGGTAAGGAATCCACTCCCGTATCGGATTTATAGCGGATTTCGGGTTTTCTTCTCATAATACCGAGGCCCGAGCAGGGTACGTCGCATAAAATCCTGTCCGACATTTCAAGCGGAATTTCACTGCTTGCATCTCTTTGCTTTACATCTATTATTTCAATGCCAAGTCTTTTGGCACCACTTTTTATCAATTTTAATTTATGCTCGTGAATATCATAGCAATTAACCTTGCCGACATTTTCAAGTCTTTCCGCAATATTGAAAGCCTTTCCGCCCGGAGCGGAACATACATCGGCAACGGTATCACCCTTTTTCGGTGACAGCAACTCACAGCAAATCTGCGAGGATAAATCCTGTATATGTAGGAAGCCATTCTTAAAGCTTTCAAGCTCTGTTACGGCTCCCGTGTATTTTATTTCCACTGCGGTATCAAGAAACGGCACAGCCTTCGCCTCGACACCCTCTTTTTCAAGAGCGGCTATCAGCTCATCTCTTGTAATTTTCAATGTATTAACCTTCGCAAAAACGGGAGGTCTGCCCGAAAGGCACGACAAAATTTGCTCGGCACACTCGGCTGAATAATCTTCAATCCACAGCGAAACAATATCCTCGGGGCAAGAATACTTCACAGAAAGATATTTCTTTATATCACCCTTATCGGGCAAAGGAAACCTGTTATCCGCTCTTGTGATGCTTCTCAGCACACCGTTTACAAATCCGCTTGATGCGAAAAGCTTTTCCTTTTTGCAAAGCTTAACCGATTCATTAACAGCCGCAGAGTCGGGAACCTTGTCCATAAATACCATTTGAAAGATGCCCATTCTCAAAATTATAAGCGTTCTCTG
>JBGVDU010000437.1:0-6027 GCA_045119555.1 Acutalibacteraceae bacterium
CCGAGGGGAGGATATCTAAATTGTCTTGAGTGCAGGCATCACTCTTCGCAACGAGCTTGCCCTCATATCCGCATGCCAAAATAATATCGGCAAGATTCTCGCTGAGCACAGCCACTTTTTTAGGTGCTTCGGTAAACACAACATTGCCCATTGTTACGGGATAGTCATACTGTTCCTCAGAATCGTTACTTACAATCATATTACAAGATGTTGTCAACAGCAATGTGCATATTGCCAACACAAAGGAAAATATTTTCTTCATTTGCAAACTCCTCCGATACATAAACGAATTTGTATTATTTCACGCATAAAAACCTATTGTAATTTTACAATTATTTTTGGTATATGTCAAACATTCTGAGAAGAAATTTAAAGAAAATTTATAACAGAAAAAATTTTTTCATAATTTTATTTAGTATAAAGCTTTTAACAATATATAACTTAACCGATAATTTATATCTGAGAAAATTTGTGCAAAAAAACACCTATCGAAAATGAAACGATAGGTGTTTGTGATTATTTGCGTTTATTAAAAAATCTATACGAAATTACTTTCCGAGAAAAGCTTTAACTTCACGAACTACACCCGGTGCTGTAAGACCGAAGATGTCAAGAAGCTCCTTAGCAGGGCCGGAGTAACCGAATCTGTCATATACGCCGCACTTCTTAACGGGTACAGGGCATTTTTCGGAAACAACGGAAAGAACTGCATCGCCAAGACCGCCGATAACATTGTGTTCTTCAAATGTAATAATTTTGCCTGTTTCTTTAGCTGCCTTGAGAATAATTTCTTCGTCGATAGGCTTAATTGTGTGAATGTTGATAACACGAGCATCAATACCCTGAGCGGCAAGCTCCTCTGCTGCCTTTACAGCTTCGCCTACTACAAGACCCGTAGCAACGATTGTTACATCCTTACCGTCACGGAGTGTAACGCCCTTGCCAAGCTCAAATTTGTAATCGTCGTTGTTGTTTACACTCTCAATAGCAAGTCTGCCAAGACGAATATAAACAGGGCCGTCGATGTTTACAGCCGCTTCAACTGCACCGAGCATCTCGTAATGGTCGGCAGGGTTGATAACTGTCATGTTCGGAATGGCTCTCATTACGGCGATATCCTCCAAGCACTGGTGTGTAGCACCGTCCTCACCTGTGGAAATACCTGCGTGTGAGCCTGCAATTTTTACGTTGAGCTGTGGGTAAGCAACTGTATTTCTAATTTGCTCGAAAGCTCTTCCTGTTGCAAACATTGCGAATGAAGCCGCAAAAGGAATCTTTCCGCAAGCGGCAAGACCTGCTGCAACGCCTACCATGTTGCACTCTGCGATACCGCAGTCGAAGAAACGGTTGGGATATGCTTTCTTGAAAATAGATGTCTTTGTTGCAGCCGCAAGGTCTGCATCAAGAACAACGATGTCATTATTTGTTTTTGCAAGCTCGCACAAAGCTTCACCGAAGCTTTCACGGGTTGCCTTTATAACCTTCTCAGCCATTAGAGTGCACCTCCTAATTCAGCAAGCTGGTCGAGCAATTCTTTTCTGCCGATTTCGTACTGCTCTGTGTTAGGTGCGGAACCGTGCCAGTTCACCTGGTTCTCCATGTAGGAAACGCCCTTACCCTTAACAGTCTTAGCGATAATTGCTGTCGGCTTGCCATTTACAGCCTTAGCGGAATTGATAGCATTCTCAATGCTGTCAAAGTCGTGACCGTCCATTTTGAATACCTCAAAGCCGAAAGCCTCAAGCTTCTTGTCGAGTGGCTCCAAGCCGCCAACCTCTTCAACGGGACCGTCAATCTGAAGTCCGTTGGAGTCTACGATAACGCAAAGATTGTCGAGCTTTTTGTTTGCGGCAAACATAAGTGCCTCCCAAACCTGACCCTCTTCGCACTCACCGTCGCCGAGCAAGGTATAAACTCTGTAATCCTTCTTGTCAAGCTTGCCTGCCAAAGCCATACCGCATGCAGCGGAAATTCCCTGGCCGAGAGAGCCTGAGCTCATGTCAATACCCGGTGTACCCTTCATATCGGGGTGACCCTGGAGCATTGCACCTACTTTTCTGAGTTTAGGAAGTTCTTCGATAGAGAAGAAGCCCTTGAGAGCGAGAACAGCGTACAAGGACGGACAGCAATGACCCTTTGAAAGTACAAATCTATCCCTGTCTGCCATTTTTGGGTCGGCAGGATTTACGTTCAACTCTTTGTAATAAAGATATGTGTAAATGTCAGCCGCCGAGAAAGATCCGCCCGGATGACCGGACTTTGCATTGTAGATGCCCTCTAAAGCATACAGTCTTGCTTTGCAAGCAATTTGTTGTAGCTCTTGCTTTTCTGTCGAGTTCATAGTTAATCAACATCTCCTTACCGGAAAATTTACTCTAATCCTGTACAATTTTATCATAATATAAATTATTTATCAAGGTTATTTCAAATTTTAATTTAAAAACATTACGAAAATGTTACACTGATTTTTGTTGATATTGTAAATGATTGGTTATTGCTCGATTTATTGTGTGTTTGGGGGCGGTTTAATTCTTGTTAATCTCGACTTGGCATCGAAGCTTTGTAAAGATTTTTTGGGGCGGTGGAGAGAGCTTATATGGATAGGGCAATGTCGGAATTTATTGTTAATTTGAATATTTTGTAACATTGGAAACTTATTTGTAAACATTTGCTGTGAGATTTGACAAGAAATGAAATAACTGTTATAATGCAGTTAACGATATAATACGAAGAAATGTGTGATTTTTACAGTTGCTGTTCTGCTTTTAGTATGAACGGCTAAAACCGTAAGGACGGTGAAGGCTTTGAGAAAGCTTATATTTACTTTATCTTCTGTAAATGCGGCGTTGAATGCGTTGGTTATTGCAATATTTATGCCGCAGGATGTTATAGTTCTCTACGAATTTAACGGTGCGGCAAAAGCGTACGGAAGTAAATGGTTTTGTTTGATTTATGTCGCAGTACCGCTTATCATTTCGGGAATTGCTTTTCTTTCGGAGAAATTAGCCCGAAAGGCAGATATCGTGCCTGCTGAGCCGTCGGCGGACGAGGAAGAGGCTGAAAGTCCTTTTGATGAAATGCTTAACGGAAAATCACGACACAGTGATAACTTTTGTATGGTTCTGACGTGGTTTTTTGCAATCATCGGTTGGGTTATGACGGGTATTGCTTTAAACAATATAGAAAACATCGGTGTAATTTTGCCGTCTATCATTGTTATTATGCTCAGTGCGGTTATGATTTTTCTTACAAGCGTTTACAGCAATGCGGCACCTAACTCGATTGGCGGTATTCATTTGAAATGGCTTGCAGACGATGAGGCGGCACGAAAAAAGGCGAACAGTTTTTCTTTCTACATGGGCTTTATGGCAGGCTTAATCGGTGTCTGTCTTGCGGCATGGTCGCTTGTTGTTTCAAACAATTTGCCGAACTGCTTAGCCGTTGTGGTGCTTGTGGTAGTTGCTTTTATTTTACCTATCGTATATTCTTATGTTGTCCATTTGCAGAATAAAAAATAACATTTTCTCTCTCTTTTACGGAGAGAGTTTTTTATTTAAAATTTTATGGAGGGTTATCCGAATAAATCCCCTTGCTTTATTGACGAACCAATTTATTTGTAGTATCATTAGAATAGTATAAATGAGCTTTAGCCTTGATTTTTTATTTAATTTTCAGGCTAAAAAAGTATTTCGGATAAATAATCAACACCTTGCGGGGCATACTCCTTGTGAGGTGTTTTTATGAATATGTTTAAAGATGATTCCGTAGTGTGCACGAAGAGAAGATTGTTTTTGCTGTTTATGCTCAATATGTCGGACTGGGTTTGTACGTTGGCATTACTCTCAACGGGAATGTTTGAAGAGGCTAACCCGATTATGAAAAATATTATCCAAAGTCCGCTGCTTGGCTTTTTTGTAAAGGTTGCACTTCCGCTTTTGCTGATTTTGTATGCCGTTTCCAAGCTGAAATTCGCAGATTCAAGGCAAATACTCGTTTCAAACAATATAGCACTTTTCGGCGTGGCGGTTTATCTTCTCATTAATTTATATCATTTGTTTTGTTTTTCATTAGTATTTATTTTGCGTTAATTGGTAATTTGATTGAGGTTGTTTTATGGCTGTTTTGACTGTTAATAATATTTCTAAAGTGTTTGTGGAGAGAACATTGTTTGAGAATATCTCTTTCCACCTTGAAAAGGGCGATAAGGTCGGTCTTATCGGTGCTAACGGTGTCGGTAAAACTACGCTGTTTAAAATTCTGACGGGACAGATGTCGCAGACAGGCGGGGGAATATCAAAGAGCAAGGATGTAACCTTTGGATATATGGAACAACACAGCTGTTCAACTCCCGACAGAACGGTTTACAACGAGCTGCTTAGTGTGTTTGATTCTCTTATTAAAGATGAGCAGCGGCTTGATGAAATTGCACATTTAATTGAAAATAATGCGGAAAATACAGACGAGCTTGTTTCCGAACAGTTCAAGGTGCGTGAGCGTTTTGAGCGTGATGGCGGTTTAACGTATGTCAGTCGAACAAAAGCGGCTCTTACAGGCTTGGGATTTACAAGCGAGGAATTTGATATGCTTACCGAGCGGCTCAGCGGCGGTCAGCGTTCAAAGCTTTGCCTTGCAAAATTATTGCTAAGCGGTGCAGGTCTTTTATTGCTTGACGAGCCGACAAACCACCTCGATATTTCTGCAGTGAACTGGCTTGAAGGCTTTATTAAGGAATATAAGGGCACAGTGCTTATCGTGTCACACGACCGTTATTTTCTTGATGCCGTTACTAACAAAACGCTTGAAATTGAGCATGGTAAATCGCAGATGTACACAGGCTCTTACTCGGTGTTTATGGAGAAAAAACGTAAACAGCAGGAGATATTGGCACAGCAGTATGAGAATCAGCTGAAGGAGATAAATCGAATAGAGGGCATCGTCGAACAACAAAGACGATGGGGGCAGGCACATAATTTTATTACTGCGGCGAGTAAGCAGAAGCAGGCGGACCGACTAAAGGAAGAGCTTGTTGAGCCCGATAAGGAATTGGAATCAATTAATTTTAAATTCACGCCGAAATGTGAGAGTGGAAACGATGTTTTGATTTGTGAGAGCCTTTCAAAGTCTTTTGGGGATAAGCATCTTTTCAAAGATGTTAATATACATATCAGACGAGGGGAAAAGGTTTTTATTCTCGGTGAAAACGGCTGCGGAAAGACTACTCTGTTCAAGATTTTGCAGAGAATTTATTCGCAGGACAGCGGCTCTGTAACGCTCGGTGCAAATGTTGAGGTAGGATATTTTGACCAGGTACAGAGCAACCTAACTCTTGAAAAATCGGCACTCAATGAGGTTTGGGACGAGTTTCCTTATATGACCGAAACAGAGGTAAGAACGGCTTTAGGCAGATTTTTGTTTAAGGGTGATACCGTTTTCAGACAGCTTAAAGAGATGAGCGGCGGTGAGCGTGCAAGAATCGCATTGCTTAAGCTTATGCTAAAGGGCAGTAATTTCCTGCTTCTTGACGAGCCGACAAACCACCTTGATACAGGCTTCAGAGAACAGCTTGAGCAGGCTCTTGTTGACTACACCGGCACAATGCTGATAATTTCGCATGACCGATATTTTATCAACAGACTTGCCGACAGAATTCTTGTGCTTGGCAATGATGGCGTTACGGAGTACCTTGGCAATTACGATTATTACCTCGAAAAAACAAACGAAAGCTTTGACAAGGGGATTTTTGTACAGAGCGAGAAAAAGACCGCCTCGGGCAAAAAGGCGAACGACTATAACCTTAAAAAAGAACGGCAGTCAGCTGTTCGTAAGCTGAAAACAAGATTGAAAAAATGTGAAGAAGATATAGCCGAAACAGAAGAAAGCATTGAAACGGTTCAGTGTCTTTTGCAGAGTGACGGTGTACAGTCGGATTACGAAGAGCTTTTACAGCTTACGGTAGACCTCGAGGGGCTTAATTGTAAGCTTGATAATCTCTACGAAGAGTGGGAAGAGATAAGCAAAGAGCTTGAA
>JBGVDU010000438.1:0-5791 GCA_045119555.1 Acutalibacteraceae bacterium
GACAGCCGGGTCAACTGCCGATTGGCGGAGCTTCCGCCGTTTATTGATTGAGTTATTTACTCAAATTTATAGGTTGTTAATTTTATAACCAAGATGCTTTTATGCGGATCAACTTGTAAAACAGTCAATAAGAGTAGTAAAAGTGAGTATTTGCTATATAGACTCTAATGAATTTCATATATTAAAAAATGTCGAATTGCGGCATAATATGATTTTCGGATATTTTACGGGCGGTGCTTGGTTGCATCGCTTTTTTTATTTATATGTTATATGATGAGAATAGGGGATTTTGCTAATGGAGGACAAGCTTAAGCTGTACGGTTTCAATAATCTTACAAAGGCACTGAGTTTTAATATATACGATGTCTGTTACGCAAAGACACCGAGAGAACAGCGTGATTATATTGCTTATATCGACGAGCAGTACAATTCCGAAAGACTTACAAATATTCTTACCACCTTAACCGACATGATAGGTGCAACGGTTCTTAATATTGCAAAACAGGACTATGACCCTCAAGGGGCATCTGTGGCTATTCTTATTGCGGAGGGCTCTATGAAACCATCGGGAAGAGTTCAGCTTGCCCACCTTGACAAAAGTCACGTTACGGTGCACACATATCCCGAATATCACCCCGAAACCTGTCTTGCAACCTTCAGAGTTGATATTGACGTTGCAACCTGCGGCGAAATTACTCCGCTTTCCACTCTTGATTACCTCATCAGCTCGTTTGATTCCGATATTATTACTATGGATTACAGAGTAAGAGGTTTTACACGAGATGTAAACGGCAAGAAGCTTTTTCTTGACCATAGGGTTACATCTATTCAGGATTATATATCACCTGAGATTTTATCACAATACGATGCGGTTGACCTTAATGTTTACGACAGCAATCTTTTCCATACAAAGATGATGCTTAAAGAAATTGACTTGCAGAACTATCTTTTCAAGACAGACGTTTACGAACTGCCACCTAAGAAAAGGCTCGAAATTATGGACAACATACGCCGAGAAATGATTGAAATTTTCAGCGGTAAAAATATATTTTAATTTAAATTTTTAATGGGAGGGCTGTTTTATGGCTTTATCTCAAAGCAATGCCCCAATCCATGAGGCTTTGGTTGAATTTGGCAAAAAAAGAGTAGTTCCGTTCGATGTACCGGGACATAAAAGAGGAAGAGGAAATCCCGAGCTTACCGAGCTGCTCGGCGAAAAGTGCGTAAGCATAGACGTAAACTCCATGAAACCGCTTGACAACCTTTGTCACCCCGTTTCCGTTATAAGAGATGCGGAAAATCTTGCGGCGGAGGCCTTTGGTGCGGCACACGCATTTTTAATGGTGGGCGGCACAACCTCGGCTGTACAAGCTATGGTGCTTTCCGTTGTTAAAAGAGGAGAAAAAATTATACTCCCAAGAAACGTACACAGAAGCGTTATGGGTGCACTCGTTTTGTGCGGTGCCATACCCGTTTATGTTGACCCGCTTTGCGACCACCGCTTGGGTATTCCGCTCGGCATGCGGCTTTCCGATGTTGAAAGAGTTATGAAAGCCAACCCCGATGCTAAGGCAATTCTTGTTAACAATCCTACTTATTACGGAATTTGCTCCGATTTAAAGTCCATTGTAGATTTGGCACATAAAAACAACATGCTTTGCCTTGCCGACGAGGCACACGGCACGCATTTTTACTTTGGAGAAAATCTCCCTATTTCCGCTATGGCGGCTGGTGCCGATATGGCGGCTGTTTCCATGCACAAATCGGGCGGCAGTCTTACGCAAAGCTCATTTTTGCTTGCAGGCTCTGCGATGTCCGAGGGGCATGTGCGTCAGATTATTAACCTTACTCAGACTACAAGCGGTTCATATCTTCTGCTTTCAAGCCTTGACATCTCAAGACGTAACCTCGCTTTAAGAGGCAAAGAGGTTTACGGAAAGGTGGCAAAAATTGCTCAGTACGCCCGAGATGAGATTAACACAATCGGCGGCTACTACGCATTTTCAAAGGAGCTTATAAACGGCGATAGCGTTTTTGATTTTGACGTTACAAAGCTTTCGGTTAATACACTTGATATCGGTCTTGCGGGTATTGAGGTTTATAATCTGCTCCGTGACGAATACGATATTCAAATAGAATTCGGCGACTTGGGCAACTTCTTGGCTTATATTTCAATCGGTGACAGACTTCGAGATATTGAACGTCTTGTAAGTGCCTTATCCGAAATTCGCAGACGTTACGGCAAGAGCACAACGGGCATGATGCACCAGGAGTACATAGAACCTACCGTTGCGGCTACTCCGCAGGAGGCCTTCTATGCACAGAAAAAGTCGCTTCCGATTGAAGAAACTGAGGGAATGGTTTGCAGTGAATTTGTAATGTGCTATCCTCCCGGAATACCGATTTTGGCACCGGGTGAGCTTATCACAAGGGAAATTCTTGATTATATAAAATATGCAAAGGAAAAGGGCTGCAGTATGACAGGCCCCGAAGACCCCGACATTCTCAGATTGAATGTGCTGTGTTAGGAGGTAAAATAAAATGGAATTTTGGTTTTCTGAAAATCACACACCCAATGTGCAGATATCAATCAGAGTTGACAAACAGCTTTACAGCGGTAAGAGTGAATTTCAGCGTATTGATGTTTTTGAATCGCCCGAATTTGGCAGGTTTTTAACTCTTGACGGCTATATGATGCTTACCGAAAAGGACGAGTTTATCTATCACGAAATGATTACCCACATTCCTATGGCTGTTCACCCTAATGTAAAAAAGGTGCTTGTCATCGGTGCAGGTGACGGCGGCGTTATAAGAGAGCTTACAAATTACCCCGAAATTGAAGAAATAGATATGGTTGAAATTGATCCGCTTGTTGTCGAGGTTTGCAAAAAATATCTTCCTAAAACAGCTTGCAGATTTGATGACCCAAGACTTAATATACATTATGAGGACGGCTTACGATTCGTAAGATTCAAGGAGGACGAGTACGATTTGATTATCGTTGACTCAACCGACCCATTTGGCCCGGGCGAGGGACTTTTCACAAAGGAGTTTTACGGAAACTGCTACAAGGCTCTTAAAGAGGACGGTATTCTTATAAATCAGCACGAAAGTCCATTCTACCCCGAAGATGCGGCGGCTTGCCAAAGGGCACACAAAAATATTGTCGAAACATTCCCGATTGCCAAGGTTTATCAGGCACACATTCCGACATATCCGTCGGGTCACTGGCTCTTCGGCTTCGCATCCAAGAAATATCACCCTTTAAAGGATTTAAACGAAACACGCTGGAATATGCGTTCCCTTACATGTCGATACTACACAACGACACTTCACAAGGGTGCATTTTATATTCCTGCTTATGTGGAGGATTTATTGAAAAATGTTGAGTAAAAATATAGAAACCTTTATCGCCTGCGACAGCGAATACGAGGACGCAAAAACCGTTCTGTTCGGTGCACCCTTTGATTCGACAACCTCCTTCCGCCCCGGCACAAGGTTCGGCCCGTCTGCGGCAAGAAGCGAGTCGTTCGGCATTGAAACATACAGTCCGTATCAGAACAAGGATATGGAGGACATCGCCGTTATGGACAGCGGTGATATCGAGCTTTGCATCGGTGACACCGATAAGGTACTTGAGCAAATTGAAGAGAGAACAAGAACTATTTTGAACGACGGAAAACGTCCGTTTATGATAGGCGGAGAGCATTTGGTAACTCTCGGTGCATTCAGAGCGATTGCGGAGAAGTACCCCGATGTTCATATCATTCATTTTGATGCACACGCAGATTTGAGAGAGGATTACCTCGGTGTAAAGAACTCCCACGCTTGCGTATTAAGACGTTGCTGGGATATTATCGGTGACGACCGTATTCATCAGTTCGGCATACGTTCGGGCGAGCGAGCAGAGTTTGAGTTTGCAAAAGCTCATACCGATATGCACCCGTTCAGTCTTGAGGACGTTGCAAGGGTTGTAAGCACACTCGGCAAAAAGCCCGTATATTTCACACTTGATTTAGATGTTCTCGACCCGTCAATTTTCCCCGGCACGGGCACTCCCGAGGCAGGCGGTGTGATGTTTGAGGAGCTAAGACGTGCCGTAACGTGTGTATGTTCAAGCCTTAATATCGTAGGCTGTGATGTAAACGAATTAAGTCCTCATTATGACATGAGCGGGGTTTCGACAGCAGTTGCCTGCAAGGTTATAAGAGAGATTTTGCTTGCACTTGAATAAGGGTTTGAAAAAGTACAGAGGATAAAAGGTATATGGAGCTTTGGGAAATAATTTTTTAGTGTTGGTTGGATTCTCTTTCATAGTTTTGTCTTCCATACGAAGTGCAGGAGGTATTTTTCACCTTAATGGAAAGGAACTTGCAAATAGATCTGTCCTTCATTTTATAGGACTTGTTATTTCAGTGGTTCTTTTTTTCGGTTTTGCGTTTTTAGTTGGGTATGTTTGTTCTAACCCCGATAATATAATAAACAGGATTGTACAGCTACTGTTTAAAATGTTTTTTAGCTAAGGAATGATACGACAAAATGAAAAACGAATACGAAGTAACTGAAAAGCTGTATATGTCATGGGGCATAGAAAATATGTTCAAGGGCATACACCTTAAATTTATGATTTTCTGGACTGTGATGGCTTTTCTGATATTCATTTGCTGTATGATTTACGGCTTTGAAATTTTGTTTGTGTTTTTTATAGTATATTGTCTTTACAGAGCCTTTTTTCACAATATTGTCTTAACAAAGGGACAATATAAAAAGCTTGTTCAATCACTCGGAAAGGAAAGCTGGAAGAGAGTTGTTTTATTTAAAGATGACTGTATTTCTGTGAATGACGTAAATCATACGTTTGACTTTTCCTACCTTGATATAACAAATATTCGTGAAAAGAACAATAAAATTTGGCTTGATACGAATAAAAAAACTGTTATCAGACTGTATAAAGACGCCTTTGTCGGCGGAGATTATGCGGAATTTTTAAATTTGATTAAAGCCAAAAATTCCGATTTATCAATAAAATCCACAATTCAATAAATAACAACAATAATAATTATAGGAGTTGATTTACATGGGTAAAGCATTAATTATCGGCTGCGGCGGTGTAGCAAGCGTTGCAATTCAGAAGTGCTGTCAAAACAGCGATGTATTCGAGGAAATTTGCATTGCAAGCCGTACAAAGTCTAAGTGTGACGCTTTGAAGGAAAAGCTTGAGGGCAAGACTGCAACTAAAATTACTACCGAACAGGTAGACGCAGATAAAGTAGACGAGCTTGTTGCTCTTATCAAAAAGGTTCAGCCCGATTTGGTTATGAATATCGCTCTTCCCTATCAGGATTTGACTATCATGGACGCTTGCCTTGAGTGCGGCGTAAATTATATGGATACTGCAAACTACGAGCCTGAGGACATCTCCGACCCCGAGTGGAAAGCAGTTTATGACAAGAGATGTAAGGAAGAGGGTTTCTCCGCTTATTTCGACTACTCTTGGCAGTGGGCATATAAGGAAAAGTTTGAAAAGGCAGGCTTGACTGCACTTTTGGGTTCAGGCTTTGACCCGGGCGTTACACAGGCTTACTGTGCTTATGCTCAAAAGCATCTTTTCGACAGAATTGACACTATCGATATTCTTGACTGCAACGGCGGCGACCACGGTTATCCGTTTGCTACCAACTTTAACCCCGAAATCAACCTCAGAGAGGTTTCCGCTCCCGGCTCATACTGGGAAAACGGTCATTGGGTTGAAATTCCTGCAATGAGCATTAAAAGAGAATATAACTTCGAC
>JBGVDU010000439.1:0-3569 GCA_045119555.1 Acutalibacteraceae bacterium
AGTAAACTTGATAAAATAACGTAACTATAATTACTATACTCAGTGTGACGAAAACTATCTTTTTGTATTTTTTCATGATGTAATAATCACATCCTTTACTCTTACAACGTACAGTTTACCATTCGGACTACTATTCCAAAACTACAATTTTGTTTGTGATAAATTCCTAATAAATGATTTCTTTTTTATTATTCACTATCCGACTATGTGTTTTTATAAATCAATAGAGTACTCCGCAGTATTCCTCCTTATCTGTACCGCTATATTTGATAGCAAATGATTTTATGCCCTCTAATTGAGGTTCATTTTTATTTACTATATACCAATAAATATATATATCGTATGAATTATCTGTGATAGTGGATATATTATTATAAGTATTTTTTGAGCATAATAACGTGTATTTACCATAGTCTATTGCAGTATTGGTCATATAGACTTCCTCAGTTTTTATGTTTTTCCAAGATTCTTTGGTTATTTCTCCGTCAAATAAAGAAAAAATATCATCAATGTCACTTTCAAAGGTGGGCTGTTCTTTGGAAGAATCGCAGAATAAGTCTGCAAATTTTTCTTTGTCACCGCTTTCTAAATATTTAAACGCATTATTTATAAGAACTACCCTTTGAATTTCGTAAAAAGTTTTATGTGCAAATGGATATAATAAAAACAAAATTACGATTACTATTATAATTGGTTTAATTCTTTTTTTCTTTTTATTCTCGTACATTTACATCTCCCCATAACTGCTGTTTTTTTAATTGCGGCTGATTCAAAGCCAAATCACATCGAAAACTCAAAGGCACTGTAAACAATATTTTTAGTTGGCGGTTTGCTAACTGAAAAGTATAATTTTAGTAGCAAACCGCCGATTTTGGTTAACGTAATCTATTTATCTCATTGTTACATGGGATAAATAAAATATAATTTTGTTAGGGGCGTTCATAACGGTCGACTATTTTCCAAGAAAAACCGCCTTGATATTCCCAAGTCACAGTGCAGGGAATTCTGCTAGCTGCACATGAACGATAATTTTCCCCATATCTTGCTCTTTCATATTTAATTGAATACATATAATGTACTGTTACTCGGTTAAGTTTCTCTGGTATAGCAAAATATAGATAAGTATTATATTCAGCATTGCGTATGGTTTCGTATATATCGCTATCTTGACTAAATAAATTAAGACGCTTATAAAGGACTTCATCTATTACATTGCAATAGTCACTTTCTAAATAGTTTGCGTTATTATTGGATGACTCGTTGATAATTAAGTATGTTAAAGAGCAAAAGTAAACTTGATAAAATAACGTAACTATAATTACTATACTCAGTGTGACGAAAACTATCTTTTTGTATTTTTTTTTCATGATGTAATAATCACATCCTTTACTCTTACAACGTACAGTTTACCATTCGGACTACTATTCCAAAAGGACTCAATAACATCTTTTTTATTTCTCGGCTCAGTGTGTGCGGAATATTTTAATGTATTATTAATGTAATCTACATCATCAATTATAGTAGCATGACTTGGACATTCTTCCCATTGCATATACATCAAATCACCTGCTTGGATATTATAATTACCATTTGCGATAGCATCTTGCATTTCCACTTTAGAGTTAAACTCCAAAACTTCACCGAATGAAACATTTTTATTTCCGCTAAAATACTCGTAATTGTCATAAGCAACAGTCCAAGCTCGAGAATAATTTGCATTTTCATTTAGTAAATAACAAGCAGTATAAATTACTTCCAGTGGCAAAGAATATATCGCATTTAAGTCTATAATTATATTTTTTTCAAAATACCACTCGTCGTTCATAGGCAATCCGCCGGCATGAACACACTGTGATGCAAAATTTGCACAATCACCTCGTATAAAATAACCATATAACGGGTTTGGAATTGTATGAAAAGTATTGCAGTAATTAACTACCGCATCTCTATCATAATTTATCCAAGTGTTAAAGGATAGTGGGTAAGGGTCATTATTATCAGAGAGTTTATCTTCGTCCGAATCACTCAAACACGGATTAGAATTAAACTTAACATACACTTTACCGTCAAGGCAACGAACGATAGTTACTTCTTCGCCGTTTTTCAGACCGTCACCGTCATAGTCATTATTGGCTTGGAAAGAATTATAGTCAATGCCCTCAAAGTAATTTTGACCTGTTCCGCTGACAATTTTACCCTCGCAAATAAGCTGAGTGTAGTAATCGGAAATACCGTCGTTATTTGAGTCTTTATCAATGTTTGAAAGATTTGCTTTATTCTCAATATCTCTATATATTCCCGGCAGCGAATTTGTTGTGGAAGCAAAATAATAGTTGCCTCCTGTTGTTTGAGCGATTTCTTTTAGAACCGTACTGTTTACATTACTTCCAAGACCGATAGTATATATTGTAATTCCATTTTCTGCGGCTAAGTTGGTATAAGCTGTTTCCGTGTAGCTTCCATTGCCGTCGGTCAATAAAATTACAGCTTTATATGCATCTGTACGAGTATATGAATCTCTTGTAAAATACTGATATGCTAAGTTTATTCCTTCGCTTAAGTTGCAGGCGGCATAAAAAGGTCCAACTATTTCCAATGCAGAGTACAATTCTTCATGATTACTTGTGAAGTCTTGAATAAATATTCCCAAATAATCAAAAATGCCAACCGCACCTCTATCGTTTTCACCGAGATTATCAATAAATGCTTTTGCAACATTTGTACGAACATTCTTAGGGTCGCTTGATGCCATATTAAAAGACGCATCTATAATAAGAGCAACATCCATTCCCGAATAACCGGATTCATTAACGGGCGGTAAAATCTCATTTTCCCACACGACATCAAATTCTGTTTTATTCAAAAGAATGTACTTAGAAAAATGAGTTGTTTGCACAGAAACCACATTACCCTCAACCGTTTGGTCGGGTAACTCTTCAAGTAGCTGTTTTTCCTCATTAAAATAATAAATTCTTGGAACAAAACTTTCGTCATCAAGTAGTGTTGGGTCAAATTCAAAAGAAATTGTAGCAATTTCAAAAGTGCCTGATACTGAGAAATCAAAAGCACTATCTATGTAACCTGGTATTCTTTCGTCAAGTAACATATATTTTGTTACAGGTTCAATAGTTAGGCTTTCTACCTGTTCACCGCTTAAATTATCTATGCTGACGGTAGGGGTGACTTTTTCACTTTCGTAGCTTTCAGTTACGTTAAAGCTGTCATTTAAGACATTAGGGTCAAAGCCTTTGATTACTTCATTATAATCCGACAGCCCATCTCCGTCAGTATCAACATTCATAGGGTCGGTGTTATAGGTGTTTACTTCCTCGCCGTCTGTCAGTCCGTCACCATCGGAGTCAGCGTTGTTAGGATTTGTTCCTAAATTATACTCTTGAAGATTAGTCAAGCCGTCACCATCTAAATCCTCTAAGCTGTCGTTTACTCCGTTTCCGTCACTGTCAGCCTTAAGTGGGGCTGTTCCGAGTGTTAAAGCTTCGAAGCCGTCGGGCAATCCGTCACCGTCGCTGTCAGCCTTTGTAAGGTCTGTGCCTAACAGCATTTACATA
>JBGVDU010000440.1:0-3265 GCA_045119555.1 Acutalibacteraceae bacterium
TCAAAATTCTTTAGGGTAAGCAATGGCTATAGGATGATTCAATTGATTCCGAATAGCCAGTGCTTATTCGGCAATAACATATCTTTTCAAAAGACAACCCTCCCAAAATCCTCATTAATTAAATGTTATCATTTTTGCCTTTTATTGTCAATAAGTAGTAGCAATTTTGAGTATCGGAATTTTATTTTCTGTAACAAATCCCATTTACCTCGCACCATTCAATGGCTGTATCTATATAGAATTGCCTGAGTTCATCAAAATAGGAAATATTATTGTTCTCCGTATAAACTCTATTTTAATTATTTACGAAATTATTGTTATTTCCGACATCAACAGCTTGATTTGGCAAAAACTCATTCGGCACGGGATAGCCTACTGATGCCAATTCTGCGGCATAATTTACGTCGCTCAACCGCTGAACAGATTCCGCTCTGAGCTTTTCAAATCTTTTTGCCTTAGAACCTGTAATAATGTCAACAAAATCTACAATCTGCACAAATATACATAACAATGAAATCAGCATCATACCGCAAAATACAATATGATAATAGTTTTGAAAGAAAATCTCGTACAGGTGAATCAGCAAAGCCGATGCAAAAACTCCTGCAATTATAAGTAGTTTTTTCAGACTGAGTTTCAAATCCAAGGAATTCGGCAATATTCCCTCAACAGCAATTTCGTGGTATCTTCTGTCAACATATTTCCCGTTACACTCCTTGCAAGCCTTTATCGGACTTCCGTACTTCCATTCTCTTTCTTCGTAAAACCAAATTCTCGCTCCGCAGTTGGGACAGCTTCCGCTTGTGAACATCAAACGATTCTGCATTTTGCATCAACTCTTTTTCTGTATTTACATTTTTATACAGAAAAGTATATCATAAAATATTTTTATTGTCAATTTATCACATCATTAAAAGCAGGGAAAGGACGCCCGACTGATGTCGAAACGTCCCTTCCCTGTTTTGTTTTGGGGTTATTTATCTTAATATAAGTAGTTGGTTGGATTTACATACTCACCGTATTCAATAATCTCAAAATGGAGGTGAGCACCTGTCGAATCACCCGTTGAGCCTACTGCGGCGATTGTTTCGCCTTGCTCAACATAATCACCCGAGGAAACGTAAATATCACTGCACTGTGCATACAATGTCTGATATCCGTTACCGTGATCTATAATCAAATAACAGCCGTAATTTTCACCGCCGTAATCTAAAACTGCCGTTGTAACATAACCGCTTGCCGATGCGACAATCGGCTGACCCTCTGCCGCAGAGCCCGATATATCTATACCCTTGTGGAGCTTATCACTGTCATGGTAGCCAAACTCATTTGTGATTGAACCACAGTTAGGTGCCGGCCATACAAAGCTTGCTGAGCTTGTTTCGGTATCTGCACTTTCATTATCCGTACTGCTGCCGTTTGAGCTCTCCTGCTTTGTCTGAGAAGCTGTATTGTCTGCCTTAGTATCGGTAGTCTTCTCGGACTTAGACTCTGTATCTGTGTCGGACTTTGAACTACTGTCACTGTCCGTATCAATGCTTGCAATCTTTGCTGTACCTGCATGCTCATTCTCGGAAGAAACAGTAATAACCTCGTTTACCGGCTTTGTAGTTGCGATAACCTTGTCACGCTCGGTGGAAATTTGCACACCGTCAACGTATGTTACAAGATTCTGTACAACGCCCTCGCCGATTTGACCCTTAGTTGTAACCTCCTCGTAGCCGCTCGGCTTAGAAGAATCAACAACATATTCGGTCTGATATTTTATCTTAACGCCTTGCTGTTGCAAAACGATTACTTTATAGCTTATTTCAACATTATCGACAAGTCTTTGCTTCAGCGTTTCCTTATCCACAATGGAGGTTCTTGCATATAAACCGATTTGGAGAGAAACACTGCTGTTAAACTCAACGCTTTGAACATTTCCCATATCTGTCAAAGACTTTTTATGCTCTGCCAAAAGCTCGTTTAAAACGCTCTCTGCATCCTCTTGATTTTCAACTGCACCTACAAATACTCCGTCAACAAACACGCCGCAGATTTCATCTGCCAATACATTGTCGTTTTCAAGAATGGTGCGGCTAAGCTCTGTTGAATTTTGCAAGTCGGAGTTATTGTTGATAACGGCAACCTGATACTTTGGCTCGTCCTCGAGAGTATCGAGGCTTTTGTTTATAATCTTATTATTGATAATGCTTGTAGCCTCTTCCACAACGTCTGCATTTTCAACCGTTGCAATCTGCTCATCATTATAAGAAATAACAAGACCGAACTGCAAGGAATTCAAATACGAAACAGTGCAAACCAACAGCACAAACGCTGTAAACGGCATAAGATTATTTACAAGCTTTGAGCGTCTTTCTCTTTTCTTTGCAAGGCGACGTTCTCTTTGCTTTGCAAGACGTTCCTCTCTGATTTCTTCGATAGTTTTTATATCTTCATCATCTTCAAAGAACCCCGCAGAGCCTGAGTTAAAGTTATCGAGCAATTCTTCGGTAACCTCAATCTTCTCTTCGTTTTCAAAAAATGACAATTTAAACAACCCCTAAAAATAATTATTACATCTTTGTAAAAATTAACTGTACTTATTATAACAAAAAGTAACAGAAATGCAACCCTTTTTCCTAAACTTTGTAATATTTATAAGTTTTACACAAAACAACCTCCGTTTATTATGTGATATTTTATGAAATTATACTCTGTGTTTCTTACTCCTTCGGTCTGCACTGTTTTTTTCAATATAATTATATATCCTTTTCCAAAAGAAAAGTGTCATTTGCTATTGGCGAAAATTCAGATAAAATATATAGAAACAGCTCCCAAACCTTTATTAGGCTTGGGAGCTGACTAATACTATTTTATTCGCTTTTTTGCTCTGTGTCTTCCTTCTGTCCACGTTTTCTCTGCATTACTATTACAGCAACGCCAATAATCAAGAACACCGCCGTAATTCCTCTGAATATCCAGCCCCATGTTCCATGAAGCATTTCTGCACTTACAAAGTAATCGGCAAACCACCAACAGGCATTAAAAAGGAAATAAACAGAAAAAATGATAAAAACCTTATTATCCTTTATTCCGAGGTAAAGCAAATATATTGCTATGATAAGCCACATTACAGAATAAACTATCGTCATCATATATCATACGTCCTTTTTTTAAACTCCAATGAGTATTTTAACACAATGAGAATATTTGTCAATTAAGGTTTTGTTAAATCTCAACCGTGAAAACAACTCTTTCATCATCTGTATATGCGACATTC
>JBGVDU010000441.1:0-4150 GCA_045119555.1 Acutalibacteraceae bacterium
AACAGCCGCATCGGGCAAGCCTACTATATCAAACGCAGGCAGACCCGAAGCCAAATCTGCTTCTATTGTAACTCGATACGATTCAATTCCTGCAAGTCCCATTCCTGTACAGCGTTCCACCATTTTGGTTATCCCCTTTGCATATATTAAAGCATCTGATGATAAAATCAGAAAGAATTTTCTATAAAAAACATTATACTACTTTATTTAGAATATATCTACAAATTTTGCAAATTGTATTTATTTTTTTTAAATAAATTTTAGAATTAACTATTGACTTATTTGCTGTGTTGTTGTATGATACATCTTAGAGAAGTAAACTTCAGCGAGGTGGTCAGGTGACCTACATGGTTTCTCTCGGTAATGCCAATGCTTTTTCGGACATAAAGCTTGTTGAATTATTCAAAAGCGGTAACGAAAATGCTTTTACCGCACTTACCGACAGGTACTTAAAACTGATTCGTTCAATTACGTCTAAGTACAACATTTCCGGACTTGAACCGGAGGATCTGACACAGGAGGGTTTGCTTGGGTTGTTATGTGCCGCAAAATCCTACAAGGCAGACAAGGGTGCATCCTTTAAGACGTATGCCGGTGTGTGCATTAACCGTAGGATTATTTCACTGCTTGCACGTTCTGACGGAAACAAGAGTAAGCCTCTCAATGACTATATTTCTCTTTATGACGAAGGTGTGGAGCAGTCAATGCTTAATGAGGGGGTTAATCCCGAGGAGCTTTTTATCTCTAAAGAGGGTTTTCTGTCACTCAACAAGCGAATTTCCGACTGCTTGTCAAAAACAGAAAAGCGTGTGTTGGATTTGTACCTTGCAGGCGAAAGCTATAACCGCATAGCACAGGTACTTGCCATATCAACAAAATCGGTTGACAATGCGTTACAGCGTATTCGCAAAAAGCTGAAAAAACACATCTCCGAAAATATGCCCGTTTAATTTTATTATTTTAGTACGGCTAAGTGCTGTGCGGGGCAGAAATTATTTTATTTTTTAAAAAAAGAAACGAGGTAAATCAAATGTACGAAGACAAGACACTTACATGCAAAGAATGCGGAGCTGAGTTTGTATTCACAGCAGGCGAGCAGGAGTTTTATGCTTCAAAGGGTTTCGTAAACGAGCCGCAGAGATGCAAAGATTGTCGTGCCGCTCGCAAGAATGCTGCAAAGCCTGAACGTGAATTTTTCGAGGCTACATGTGCAAGATGCGGCGGTGTTGCAAAGGTACCGTTCAAACCCCGCGAGGATCGTGACGTATTTTGCAGTGAGTGCTACGCAGCAATCAAAGCAGAGCAGGAGTAATTTCGGCGTAGAATAATATCGTAGAATTTATATGAAAACCTTACGTTTTTAAATATATAGATACTATGCTTTTATTTTGCAAAACAGGAACCGTCTTACATTTAGGTGTAAGACGGTTTTTTATTCGTACTCAATCACTCAACATTTAAGTTTTGCTCAAGCTTTTTCAAAAGCTTGCGGGTCGAGGGCAGAGCCCTCGTGGGTTTTAAGGGCAACGCCCTTAACAATATATTACATCACCTAAAATTCCGTTAAACGGAATTTTAGCTTTATAAAAGCTCTTTCTTCATACAAATGTGAGGACAGTATTCTTCGTAGTAAATCTCCCCTACCTCAGTATATCCTTGCTTTTTGTAAAACTCCTTTGCACGGGTCTGAGCGGAAAGCATCGCAAAGCTTGCTCCCTTATTTTTGATGCACCTTTCAGCCTCTGCCATAATTTTTGAGCCGATATGTTTATTTCTGTATTCCTTTATAACTGCAATTCTGCCTATCATATATGATTTTTTCTTTTCATCATAAAAATATCTGCAAACAGCGATAGGCTTGTCACCGTCATACATAATCATATGCGTTGCAAAGTTATCCACATCATCAAACTCATCTACAAAATTTTGCTCTGTTATAAAGACCTCCGTGCGAATTTTTACAGCTTCTTCAGGCAGTGTGTTAAACTCTTTTACCGTCATTCCTATGCTCCTTAAAATTTATATTGATATCTAAATCCTGTTAAAAAAGGGAGAAAACCCTAACACCGTTTTCTCCCTTAATCATTTTATAATTAAAGCCTTAATTTAAACAATAAATCACTTCAAAGCCTCGATAGCCGCATTAATCATTGCGATTTTCTCTTGCTCCTTAGCCGCCTGTGCTTTAATCTTTTCTATTACCTTTTCAGGTGCTTTTGCCATAAAGCCTGGGTTATTTAATTTGCCCTCGTCCTGTGCCAAAAGCTTTTTCGTTGCTTCAAGCTCTTTATTAAGACGCTTAAGCTCAGCTTCTTTGTCAACAAGCTCTTCCATAGGAATGTATATCTTCGCATCTGCGGTAACAACTGTAACTGCACCGTCGATGTCGTAGGATTCACCAACCTCTACCTCACTTGCGGACGCAAGCTTGCAGATAAACTTTGCACCGTTTGTGAAAGTGTCGGCAAACTGAGATGCAACGTAAACTTTTGCTTTTCTCGACGGCGGAACATTCATCTCCGCACGTCTGTTTCTGATAGCCTTGATAGCATCCATAATTCTTGTCATTTCAGCTGAAGCCTCTGCAAAGTTCAAGCCTTCGTCATACTCAGGGAACTTAGTGAGCATAATTGTTTCGCCCTCGTGCGGAAGTGTCTGCCAAATTTCCTCTGTAATAAACGGCATAAACGGGTGGAGAAGTCTTAGTGTCTTTTCGAGAACCCAAACAAGAACCTGTCTTGCATTCTGAGCTGACTTTCCCTCACTCTGAAGTCTTGCCTTCGCAAGCTCAATGTACCAATCGCAGTAGCAATCCCAAGTAAAGTCGTAAACCTTCTGAACGGCAATACCAAGCTCGTACTTGTCGAGATTCTCCGTCACCTCTTTAGCAACGCTGTTGAGTGTGCTGATAATCCACTTATCCTCAATTTCAAGTTCATCGGGGAGTTTATTTTCAACATTGAAATCGTCAATATTCATGTGAACAAAACGGCTTGCGTTCCAAAGCTTATTTGCAAAGTTTCTGCTTGCTTCTACTCTTTCGTGATAGAAACGCATATCATTACCCGGAGCATTGCCTGTAACGAGAGTAAGTCTGAGAGCATCTGCACCGTAGCTGTCGATAATCTCAAGGGGATCAATACCATTTCCGAGCGACTTACTCATCTTTCTGCCCTGTGAGTCACGAACCAAGCCGTGAATAAGAACAGTATTAAACGGGACTTCGCCCACATGCTCCAAGCCGCTGAACATCATACGCATTACCCAGAACGGAATGATATCATAACCTGTTACAAGAACGCTTGTAGGATAGAAATATTCAAGCTCAGGTGTCTTATCAGGCCAACCAAGTGTGCTGAACGGCCAAAGAGCAGATGAGAACCAAGTATCGAGTGTATCAGGGTCCTGACGCATCTTCTTGCCGCACTTCGGGCAAACAGCCTCGTTATCCTTAGTAACAACCGTTTCGTTGCAATCGTCACAATAGAAAGCAGGAATCTGATGACCCCACCAAAGCTGACGTGAAATACACCAATCACGGATATTTTCAAGCCAATGGAAATATGTCTTTTCAAAGTGCGGCGGAACAAACTGTGTATCGGCGTTCTTAACCGCATCAATAGCAGGACCGGCAAGCGGCTTCATCTTAACAAACCACTGCTTTGAAACTCTCGGCTCAACTGTTGTTGAACATCTGTAACAAGTACCTACATTATGAGTGTAATCCTCGATTCTAACGAGAGCACCCTCTGCCTCCAAATCGGAAACAATAGCTTTTCTTGCCTCGTATCTGTCCATACCTACATACTTCGGATAGTCGTCCGTAATCTTGGCATCGTCTGTCATTACGTTGATAACCTCAAGATTATGACGTAAACCAACCTCGAAGTCATTCGGGTCGTGAGCAGGTGTAATTTTTACAACGCCTGTACCGAAATCCATTTCAACGTATTCATCGGCAACAATCGGAATTTCCCTGTGAACGATTGGAAGAATCAAGGTCTTACCTACCATATCCTTATATCTCTCATCATTCGGGTTTACAGCAACGGCTGTATCGCCTAAAAGAGTTTCGGGACGGGTTGTAGCAAGATTGATATAGCCACTTCCGTCGGAAAGCGGATATCTCAAATGCCAGAAATGACCTGCC
>JBGVDU010000442.1:0-2488 GCA_045119555.1 Acutalibacteraceae bacterium
AACAACTAAATATTATATCATATTTTTAGCCTATGTACAGAAAAAAAACAACTTTTTAATCTTTTTTTACGGGAAAACAAATTTATTGCTTAAAAAGAGAAATTATTCGGTTGACAAATTTGAAAAAAAGGGAACATACAAAGTAAATTGAGCAATTTTGCAATAATTTAAAAAATTGGTGTAAATTTAGTTATAATTTTATGTTATAAAATATTTTATAATCTGAGCGTTAAACAACCAAATCACTAAAAACACTTTTAAAATTATTATACAAATCGTTGTATGTGATAACGCATTTAAACAAAATTATACAAAATAAACACGAAAAACAGAAATTTAGATTCAAAATTCCATTTTTCTTGTGACAGTTATTCACGATTCTACGTTTTTTAGCGTGAAAAATATATAATGAAGATGTAGGCATAAGAAATGTTTTTATGTGAGCATTTCTAAATTTTTAAATTTAAATTTTCTATATGTTTAGGAGAAGTTAGGTATGAACAACAGTAAATTTTCATTGGTTTTGCGTCAATGCAGAGAAAACTCCGGCCTTACACAAAAGCAAGTTGCGGAAGCGTTGAATGTTGAGCGTTCAACTTATGCTTATTATGAAACAGGTGCTACTCATCCGAGCGGTTCAATGATCATTAAGCTGTCAAACATTTTTAATGTTAATTACAGCGTGTTCATGGATGCTGTGGGTGACGTTGAGTTTGATAATAACGAAGAGGACGAAAGCTTCACAACATTGTCCGATAATTCATGGAGAGAAAGAGAAAGAATCTACACTCTTCCGAAGAGCGAGCAGAATATCATTGTAAACTACCGCTCACTTTCAGTAGCTCAAAAGCAAGAGGTTGTTGCTCTCATCAAAAAATTTCAGAAAGAAAATGCTGAAAAAGGTGCAAAAAAATAATTTTTGAGCATAAACTATTTTTTTCTTTACATTTCGTACAAGCTGTGGTATAATACCATTACGCCTGTTAAGAAATGGATTACGGCCTTACGCTATGTTATGTTTGTGTTTGTTTTTCAAAAATAACAAGCGTCGGCAATGCCCCTTTCACGGTCGTTGGACCAAGCCGAAATTCGGTGTTCACCTAACCACGAACTGTGAATGTGCCGTAAATATCAGGGCAAATATTTTAATTAAGGTGGAGTTTTCACTATGACAAAGGCAGAAAAGACTGCTATTATGGCAGAGTACGCAACACACGAGGGCGACACAGGTTCCCCTGAGGTACAGATTGCTGTTCTCACAAAGAGAATCAACGATCTTACAGAGCATCTTAAGACACACAAGAAGGATCACCATTCTCGTCGCGGTCTTCTTAAGATGGTTGGTAAGAGAAGAAATCTTTTAAATTATCTTACAAAGGTTGACATTGAGAGATATCGTTCTATCATTGCAAGACTTGGTATTCGTAAATAATTTAAAAAAACTGGGGGCAGGCGGTTTCGTCTGCCCCAAAAGTGTTATGCTAAAACACTGAAGATTGGTTATAATAATTTTGAAAACAGGGTGTGCAGTTTTCTTTAGCGGTAAAATATGTGTTTATATATATTTTAAAGGTTCAATGAATGCTTGTGAACGCATATTTTATTGCTAAGTTCTGCACTCCCGTAAAAAAGGGAGGATTTTTATATGGCAAATTCAATTAAAACATTTGATAATTTCAGAGTATTTGAAACAGAATTTGCAGGCAGACCGCTTGTTGTGGAAACAGGTAAGATGGCTCAGCTTGCAAACGGCTCCTGCCTTGTTCGCTACGGTGAAACAGTAGTGCAGGTTGCAGTTACAGCTGCAGCAAAGCCGAGAGACGGTGTTGATTTTTTCCCGCTTTCCGTTGACTATGAAGAGAAGCTTTATGCAGTTGGCAAAATTCCCGGCTCTTACCTTAAGAGAGAGGGCAGACCTTCCGAGAAGGCTATTCTTGTATCAAGAGTTATAGACAGACCTATTCGCCCGCTTTTCCCTAAGGATATGAGAAATGACTGCTCCGTTGTTGCAACTGTTATGTCAGTTGACCCCGATTGCTCTCCGGAAATCACAGCAATGGTTGGTACTTCCATAGCTCTTTCAATTTCCGATATTCCGTGGAACGGCCCGGTAAGCAGCGTTTCCGTAGGCTATGTAGACGGCGAATACGTTATCAACCCGACAAAGGAACAGCGTGCAGTAAGCAAAATGGCTGTAACTGTTGCATCTACCGATAGCAGAATTGCTATGATCGAGGCAGGTGCAGACTGCGTATCCGATGACGTTATGTATGACGGCATCATGGCAGGTCACGAAGCTAACCAGAAGATTATTGAATTTATCAAGGGTATTCAGGCAGAAATCGGTAAGGAGAAGTTCTCTTATCCGAGCAACGAGCCCGATCACGATATGTTTGAAGCAATCAAGGCTTTCGCAGAGGAGGATATCAAGGTTGCTCTCGATACAGACGACAAGACTGTAAGAGATGAGCGTTTGAAGCCAATCTAC
>JBGVDU010000443.1:0-2175 GCA_045119555.1 Acutalibacteraceae bacterium
AGTTGCACAATCAGTAATCCGTAAAACTCTGCAACAATACTGTAATGTCGTTAAATACCTCGTCAAACATCTGTATCTTTGAGGATAACACTAAAAGTTGCACATAGTCATCTTGTGTAAACTGTCGCTCCGGATACTTCGCACGAAGCCGTTATCTAAAAAATCACCTACAAACATAGCCGCTTCACTCTTTCTCAATAAATTTTTGATAATTAGAATGTTTTGTCTATTCTGCACTCGCCTTGTGCGGTACGAAGCGAGCGCAGATACAACAATCCCTGTGATGCCAGCCGCTTGAGAATTACATCGTCTGTAGACTCTTTTATTGATGCTGATGAAGATGTATTCCTTGCCGTTATCGGAATAACATTATCAGGAATATTTACAAGAAAGTCATAGTTTTTAAGACAGTAATTCTCTAACTCTTTGCTCCACGGTGGAATGAGAAGAGCCGATTTGAAAATCGGAAAATACATCCCCGATGACGATCAAAGCCGAGCCTTGACAGACTTTTTACAACCATATTTTTTGCAAGTTCTGTTGTTTGAGTAAGTACAGCAGTGTGGGAATTTGTTAGTCGGAGTTGATGAAATTATGACTAACGAGAGTATATGAAATAGTCTGTCACATCAAAAATCATCATCAAGCAGCAGAGCGTCGAGAGCTGCATAGGCGTCATACTCAGGGTAATGCTCGTTGCGGTAGTTGAGGAGAACGGCGGTTGAGTTTGTGCAGTCGTTGCGAGTAGAGATATCTATAAAGTCAAGTAGCTGTGCCAGCGTGAAGCGGTCAAGCATATCTGCGAACGAACCGTCATTTTTGAGTATACGGCCAACAAACGACCACTTATCAAGAAGATATACAATGTGGTTGATCTTCCGTGTATATTTTTTGAACTTGAACGACTTGATGTTTACCTTCGCATCGTTATCGATATAACCGTTGCCATTTTTGGGGCAATCATAATCGACGCTGCACCCTTCAAAATGAATATTTATATCATATAAATTTCCCCTGCGACGATTAAATTCAATATCGGTCGACACGGTAATACCATCCTTTGCGGCGCCTTTGAAGAAGAAAAACGGGATAGTCAGACCATTGTAGCGGTCTTCGGTGATTGTCTTAGGATTGGTAGCAACCTCCCATATTTGCTCGAAGGGCTGTTTCAGTTTGTTGTCTGTAAAATATTTCTGCCACGCATCAATATCGGCTTTGTCCATTTCCATTGGATGTGCAAGTTTTATCGGGTTGTCGGTTATTCGATATTCCGAGCCTTGCGAATCAATCGTTTTGTTGTCGGCAAAGGTAAATGTATTTCCGTCCTGCGACCAGATGAGCAACCGGGCAATGGCATGCAAAAACGGATTTTTAGTATATCGTGCTTTCCATTCACCTGCCGTGAATTTGTATGAATTAAGATAAGCCTGAAAAAGCTGATTCTTTTTCAGCTTTGCCGACTTTTTCAAGATTGCTCTCATATCGGCGAGTTCATCGGCGGCTTTCTTATATACATCAGGTGCAACGTTCTTTTTAGGAATCGAGCGTACGGCTTTTCCTGTGGCTGTATTGACAAGCGACAGCGTTATTTCAGGCGAAATAGTCGCTTCTATCGTAGTTGTTACAAGATCGAACACACGCTTACCCTGCTCGTCAAAGCCGAAATCAAATAAATACTCGTCATACACCTGTTCCACCGAAATATTGCGGATTTCGGCAAATTTACAAAGTCCGAAAAGTTCATCGCGCTCTTCAAGCCAAAGGACAGCCACACGGGTATCGCTCAAAGCAAGAGCGGATTCAATTTTTTTCTGAAGTGCTTTTCCCTTTGCACCTTTGAGGGTACTGTAATACTTTGTTACTGCCTTGATCTGCTCGAAATTTCCGAAACGGCACACGACAGGCAAAACAGACGGGTAGAGAGAAAGATCAAGCCCGTTGCTGATGGCAGATATAGCTTCGCAAAGCGAATCATACGACAATAATGCGGCGGCATTATCCGCTTCTTTGTTAAAGTGGTAATTGTCATCTGCACCGTAAGACGCTATAATGAAGCGGAATAGTTCATCCGGAGCGTCTGTTCCGTCAAGTAGTTTCACCTTCGGGAATTTCACACCGATAAGCTTCATTCTCTTTATGACGTCATTGCCTTTAATGGCGGTCAGCTTTTCTCTG
>JBGVDU010000444.1:0-5393 GCA_045119555.1 Acutalibacteraceae bacterium
GATACTTGTGTCTAACGTGTTCACGATCACTTTAGAGATTTTCGGTTGGGGCTCAAGTGCAGCGTTTTACTCTGTCGATTGGGTGACATCATTATTAAATAATGTAGCTGTTGGCACAGCATTAGAAGAAGCATTAATGAAATACAGCGTAGGTGAGTTAGTAATTACATTTATTTTGGGCGTTATCACCTTGTTGGCTGTTTTCTGTTTATTTGCAGCCATAATAGTGGTTCTGTTGTCCAGAATGATTGAATGTATGATGTATGCAAGTATAGCACCTATCCCGATGGCGACTATGTTAAATAACGAAACAAAAAGTATGGGTGACAGTTGGATTAGGGGAGTTCTTGCTCTTGCTTTCCAAGCATTTTTTATAATAATTGCTCTGACGATATTCAGTACCCTGTTTGTCGATGTTGTCAATAAGATGGTTTCCGGTACTGATATTGTGTGGAGTATGGTTTTACTTTGCGGTTATTCGTTGGCTCTAATCTTCACTGTTCTGCGTACAGGTCAAATTTCTAAATCTATGTTTGGAGCACATTAATTCCATTAATTCAAATTCAACTTCGTATCCAATGGAGAAGAAGTTGGGAGATAAAGGAGAAAAAATATGGCTCAGTATGTTGAAATTCCCAAGGATTTTGATGAAATAAGACAGAAGGTAGCATTAGGACTTACAAAAAGGCAGTTGATAAGCTTTGGCACTGCTCTTGTTATGGGCGGCATTGCTTTCGCATTAACAGTTGACAAGCTGGGCATGACAGGAGCATCTTACTGTCTGTTTCTTACAGCCGCACCTGCTGTACTGTTTGGAGTTTATCATCATAATGGACTTTACTTAGAAGATAAGCTGAAACTGATGTACAACTATTATAAAAGCAACAAGATAAAAACTTATCAAACAGAAAATATATTCGACAAAATAGAGAAAGCCATGGAATATAAAAAGTTGAAAAGAATGGTTGCTTTATACGAAAGGAGGAAAAGGTAGTGGCGAAAAATACTGTAAAAGCAGAAAAGAAAAAAACAGTAAAAAAGGTTGAACTTACAAAGGAAGAAATCAAAGCCGTAAAAAAGCGTATGGCTGAATTAAACAAAGAAAACAAAAGCAGTACGCAAAGCTTTATTCCGTATATAGACATGTATCCCGACGGTACCTGCCATGTTGAACAGCAAACCTACAGTAAGACAATACAGTTTTACGATATAAATTACAAGATTGCAACGCTTGACGAGAAGAACAGAATATTCAGTAAATACTGCGATATGCTCAATTATTTTGATAATACAATAAAATTCCAGTTATCGTTTGAAAATCAAAACAGTGATGTTAAGGAGCTTATAAAAGAGCTTGATATACCTCATAAGGACGATGAGTTTGATGATATTAGAACCGAGTATGCTGAAATGCAGAAAGAACAAATGCTCAAAGGAACCAACGGTAAGGCTTTGAAAAAGTATCTGACTTTTTCAATCGAATCAGATTCTCTAAGAGATGCTAAAATCCGCCTTGAAAGTATTGCAAGCGAGCTGAAAAAGATGTTTGCGGAAATCGGTGTCATTTGTAAAATTCTCGATGGCAAAGAACGGCTTGAACATCTGTATTACACACTTAATCCTTTCTCCAAAGATAAGTTTATTTACGATTGGAACTATAAACTAAAGACAGGATTAAGTACGAAGGATTTTGTTGCACCTATGTCACTGAAAATAGGTAAATCAAATTTTGAGATTAACAAGGCTTGCGGTTCCGTATTCTCCCTGTCCATTCTATCCGGTGAACTTTCCGATGAGGTGTTGAGTGACTTCCTGAGCAATGACCATTTAATTGCATTTAATATGCACGTAACACCAATAGACCAAGTAGCAGCACTTAAATTTGTTCGTGGTAAGCTTTCCGATTTGGAAGGAATGAAAGCTGATGAACAGAAAAAAGCAAGCTCACAGGGATATGACCCCGATATGCTGCCACCTAATCTGAAAGCTCATATTGAGGGCGCAGAAAAGGTTCTTGCGGGTCTTTCGAACAAGAATGAACGATTATTTAAAGTTACTTTTTTAATTCGAGCTTATGCAAAAAACAGAAAAACTTTAAAACTGCAAGAAGAATTGCTTAAAAGAATCAGTCAGAAAAATAACTGTAAGCTGATGTCACTCGATTATATGCAGGAACAGGCTTTTGCATCTACTTTACCTATCGGTTATAACGCAGTGCCGATTAACAGGACATTAACAACATCGGCGGTGGGAATATTTGTACCGTTCACAACGCAGGAGCTCTTCCAAGGAGGCAATGCAACTTACTACGGATTGAATACATTGTCAGGAAATATGATATTCGCAAGCCGAATAAATCTAAAAAATCCTAACGGAGTAATACTCGGTACACCGGGGTCGGGTAAGTCTATGTCAGCAAAACGAGAGATGGTTGATGTATTTTTTAAAACCAATGATGATATCCTTGTGTGTGACCCCGAAGGTGAATACAAACCTCTTATTATGCAGCTTGGAGGACAGATAATAACGATATCGAATAATTCCCACATTTATATAAATCCTATGGAAATTTACATAAATGAGGAAAGTGACGAAAACCCGATTGCTGTTAAAGCACAGTTCTTGATATCATTCATGGAATTAGTTGTCGGTAATGGCTTGTTAGCAGAGGAGATTACTGTAATTGATAGCTGTGTTCGCAGAATATACGGCAGATGGATGACTGATGGTGCTGTATTTGAAAAAATGCCTATCTTAGAGGATTTGTGGAACGAATTGAAAAATTCAGGTAGAACTGCATCTCGTCTTGCGAACTCGTTGGAACTGTATGTACACGGCACCCAAAATATATTTAATCATCGTTCCAATGTAAATATGCACAACCGTGTTATTTGCTTTGATATCAAAGAGCTTAATAATCAGCTTCTCAAGCTTGGTATGCTGATTATACAGGACACCGTATGGAACAGAGTATCAAGGAACAGAAATCGCAAGGCTACTCGTTATTATATAGATGAATTTCACCTTTTGCTTAAAGAAGAGCAGACTGCGAAATACTCTGTAGAAATGTGGAAGCGTTTTCGTAAGTGGGGCGGTGTTCCGACCGGCATTACGCAGAATGTTAAGGATTTACTTTCGTCGCAGGAAATTGAAAATATTTTCGATAACTCGGACTTCATCTATATGCTGAATCAAGCCGCAGGTGACAGAGTGATTTTGCAGGAGAAGCTGCATATATCAGACGAACAGATTAAATATGTAACCAACAGCGGAGCAGGACAAGGCTTGCTGTTCTTCGGTGATACGATTCTTCCCTTTACTGATGAGTTCCCGAAGGATACAAAGCTCTATTCGCTGATGACGACCAATCCCAATGAGATAAAAGCAAGCTAATAACTGATTGTGAGGAGGACTGTTGTGAGTTCACAATATAAACAACGAAAACAATTCAATCTGCATTTCACAAAAGTTCAAACTTCATCAGGAAAATTCAAAACGACGGCAAAAATCGTCAGAATAACGACTACAGCAGAAAAACAGCGTGGAATACTACATAAGGTCTACAATCTAAAATCAAGAGTTACAGGCGATGTTCCATCGGTTACAAATGCTCTTAATTCGATGACACCGAAAACAACGCAAGGCAAAGTCGCATTATCCGTTGCAAAGAGAACTTATAAATTCACAAAGTGTAGCGTTTCTACAGCATTTAAAGCAGGTATGGCGGCAGAAAGTGTACGCTTGTTCGTTACAGACAGAATTTCGCCATATAAGCAGTTACAGTTCAACTTTACACGAGAGCAAACAGCTGACGGGAAATTTAAGACGAAAGTTAATGTTGTCAGCAATGGCACAGATTTTACTCGCCAAAGAGGTGTACTGCACAAGGTATATCATATTCCCGACAGGTTTAAGGGAGATACATTTTCTCTGACTAAAAAGCTTGATTCTTTTCAGCCAAAAACGACACAGGGGAAAGTTGGATTAACTGCGGCGAAAGCTTCGTACAAATTTGTTAAGACAGGCGGTAAAGCAGTTGCCAACACAGCTTTGGGTGCCGAAAACGTTGCTTTGCTTGCAAAGGACAAGGCTGTCGGTAAATATAAGCAGAAGCTGAAAGAGGAGATGAGTAATCAAGACACTTCTAAAGGTCTGCTTACGGTTTACGGTGCGGGAAAAGGCTTAGTTTCTCACGTTAATGAAAAAAGAGCGTATCACTTTGAGAAAAAGCGTTTGAAATTCAGAAAATGCGAAACTAAGTTGATTGATGTACAAATCAAATTCGGTGGAATCCGTCAGAAAAAACCTCTCATAACAGTTTTCAGAAGCAACGGTAAACAGATTTCGTTCGGCTTTAAGGTGTTAAGAGCGTCTACTTTTCATATCCGAAGAGCGGACAACGATAGGACGAGAAATAGGGCGAAGTTTAAAAAAATAAAAACCGGTTTTTCTTCCGACAAGAAAAAGTTTAAGGCACAGAAAAAGGCTTATAAATCCTCACGCAAGTCAAATATCAGTAAAGCTAAGATAAAGCGTCAAAAAGCGGATTTTAAAGCGAAAAAGAAGGATTTTAAACGAAACAGAAAAAACTTCAAAAAGCTTGATTCTACCTATAAAAAACGCTTTAAAAATCAGAAGAAAATAACAAAGCTGTCAAAACCTCATAGCTTAGCAAGCAAAAGTATAGGCGGCATTACCGGTGCATATGCAAACAAGCTAAAAGAAGCGGATAGTAATAATGATTTTGTTACCGCCGCAACTAAAGCTGCGACGATAGCAAAGCAAACACACGGCACAGTTAAGACGGTAAGAAAAAAAGTTGCATCACAAAGAGATAGTAAGTTTGAAAAAAATATCAATAAATATCAAGGACGACTAAAAGAACAGGAATACAAGCTAAAAGACAAAAAGAAATCGAATAAAAGTAAAAACCGAAGGAAACGTAAAAGTGTTAAAGAAACATTATCTCAATATGTAAAGGATTTTATACGAAGTACCGCAACGATAGTCAAGTCGGCGGTAAAGGATATTGGTTCTAAGTTTTTACTTGCTGCACTTCCCCTTCTGCTGCTATTCATAGTAGGTGTTGGTGTTGTATCAATTATTATTTCGGGGTTGTTTTCCGAAAGTGGCTGGATAGTAGGTACATACACGGCTGATGACGAGCAGCTTGCTGCTGCAGTAGATGCCTACACTCTTCATGCTCGCAATCTTAATCAAGCCGTCGTTCAATGTGGTGAAACAAAAAACTGGAAGACGGGTTTAAAAGCTGCGACAGATAGCAGTTATGACGATAAAATAAAAGGTTATAAAGAAACTCCGAATACAGGAAATTTTTATTACGGCAAAAGTACAAAACTTAATTATGAGCCTGCCGAGTATGACTTTGACCC
>JBGVDU010000445.1:0-1985 GCA_045119555.1 Acutalibacteraceae bacterium
ATAATCATCTTTTACAAATAAACATTTTTAAAATCTACACTTGACAAAGTTATAATTCTGTGATATACTTAAAGTACGGAAAGGAGTTGAATTTGATGTCTGTATTTAGTGATAGGATTTCAAGCCTTATGTTGAAACAGAAAATTACACAAAAACAGCTTGCCGAAAAAGCGGGTGTAACTGAGTCTGCAATGTCTTATTATGTAAAAGGAGACCGCACTCCAAGAAGTGATGTGCTTTCAAGAATTGCTAAAGCACTTGGTACAACAACCGATTATCTACTCGGCAATGAAGTGGTTTCTGCTCAGGACGAAAACAAGCTTACCTATCTTCAAAGGAATCTTGGCAAGCTTGACGAGGAACAGTTGAAAAAAGCGGAGACCGTTTTAAAAGCTGTATTTGATGATATTTTCGAGGACGAGGAGGACGATTGATGAAAGATAATTCGCTTGACTTTAAAAAAGCTTATTCGTCAGCAAATGAGCTTTTATATTCATCTGAAGCAATCGAAACTTTTCCGTTTTCACCACGGAAGCTTGTCAAGGAAAAATCCGATATACGTTGCAGAAGCTATTCAAAGGCAATAAAGTATGGCGTTGATATTCGGGATTTCGGAAGCGACTCAGCTACTATTTTTAGAATGGGAGAAAAGGAAATCATATTTTATAATGACTCTATGCCTGAAAATCACACACGATTTTCCGTACTTCACGAATTTGGTCACGGTTATTTGAAGCACGATTTTACTGATAAGCGTGATGCGTCTTATCGTAAGTTTGAAATTGAAGCAAACTTCTTTTCTGCACAACTTCTTATGCCTGAACAAATTATCCGTGAATTACAGCGAAGGGGTGTAGGTATTAACAATGCATTTCTTCAGAGTTGTTTTGGCGTTTCAGAGCAGGCGGCAGAAAAACGTATAGAAACACTTGCAAAGACTAATTACGAATGGCGTTCTCGTGAGGAGAAAGCGTTTGATGATATAATTCTGATGAAATATTCTGCTTTTATCGACAGCATAAAACCGAAATATTCATATTACGATAGTGATTATGAAGAAGAAATGCAAAGACAACGTGATGGCTGGTACTAATATTACATATTTGAATGGACGGTGATACCAATGGATTACTTATGAGACAAAGAAAAACGCATTGAAAAGTTGCTACCAACAACAATCCAATGCGTTCCGAAGTCGTGATATAATCACAACCTTAAGCAAGTTTATTATACCATGGCTTCTTTTCTTTGTCAATTGACGATTTATACAAATCCAAAATTGAATTGACTTTCGCAGTCGGAAAGGAGTTGTTGTATGAACAACTTATTTTATGACGGTTTCAATTCAAAATTAATTGAAACCGCTTTTTTTGAGGGATTTCTTGAAATTCCTATCTTGGAAGCACCCAAGAAAATTGTTATACCATCAGTTGCTGTTCCTTTTTCAAAAAGGAAAGCAATCACTAACCCGACAGAAGAAATGCTCGTATTTTATGAGCAAGACCCTCATTTCAGAGAGTTTGTCAGCGTTCCTCAGAATTATATTGATGAGCTGAAAGATGTTCAGATGATTTCTACTCCTGACTGTTCTCTCTACCGTGATATGCCACTTTGGGAACAAATAGCGAATATAGGTGTGAGCCGTTCCGTAGGTTATTATTTGCAGCAACAAGGGAAATATGTTATCCCTAATGCCCGTTGGGGTGACGAGAGGACATACACAAAGGGCGTTTTCGATTACATACCCGCATTTTCGGGCATACCGAAAAACAGCATTGTTTCTATTGGTACATACGGGTGCAGTAAAAGCAAAGAAGATAAATACTTTCTTGAAGCAGGACTTGAAGCGATGCTAACTGAACTAACACCGCAGGATGTCATTGTTTATGGCTCGTATAATGTAAAAATCTTTGGCAAGTATGAGTGTTATACTCGTTTTCACCACCTGCCTGATTGGACTACCTATGTTCACACAGAAAAGAAGG
>JBGVDU010000446.1:0-3262 GCA_045119555.1 Acutalibacteraceae bacterium
TGGTATTTTTTTTTTTTTTCTTTATATTAACAACGACTGCGGCATCGACTGACGGCGGTTTTAAAATTCAACTGAAATGGAACGGCACGGGGCAGGACCCGAATACGTTTGAAAACTACTCTGACTGTGACGAATCGAGGATTGTCCGTTTGAAGGTAGTTTACGAAAATAAAGAGGTATCCTCGGGTTATCAGCCGGGTGAAATCGTAATTACAGTACCGGGAATTAAGGACGCTGTACGCTCGGGAACAAGCTATATTCCAGCGGCAATAGCCGCCGACACGGCTTCGTCAACAAGTAAAAACTACGACTGGAGTTATACTTACAGCAGTACCGCCGATACATTTACGTTTACGAATAATACGGCGATTGCCGCAAACTCGACGTTTGAAGGCTCATTCGAGATTATCTGGAATCTGCCCTCCCGTAAAACAAAGGACGGATTTTCAAAAACTCTGCAAGCAAAGCTGAGAACGTCTAAAAACGATCAGACTGTAAGTAACGAAATCTCTTATACACAAACTCGAGAAAGAGATGCTTATACATTATCAAATGACGGTGCATCGCTTACTTCTGCGTTGCTTTCCGCAGAGGGCTTATTGTCAATTCTGCCAGACGGTAAAACCTCGAACGATTATACATGGGTTAAATACAATATTTACGGAACAGATACATACAACGCAAGAGATGTCCAAGGAAGCGAACGCTTTGACCTTTGGTTCTTAGAGGGAGCGTTGGTTCAAGGCGGAGGACTTGTCAAAACCGATCGGACACAGGAGATTGACGGCGAAATTTATGAATGTTGGTCGGTTAAGAAGAATGTAACACCAACCAATACAAAGTTTCTCGAGAATATTTATGTTGCCTATCCGAAAGATCCTTACGAGCAACGCATAGTTTCTTTATATGCTGACTTAATTGGTACTTATTATGAAGAAACAACCGAGAGTGTTCTTGCTCAGGCAGTATTAACAATAAATTTAAAGGATTTCGATTTTATAGATCCACCGAGTGTTATTTATAATGTTATCAAGAACTCTTACGGTGTGTGGAGTACATATATAAAGAATCACTGCGATTCTTGTTATGACAACGGAGCGATAAACAGCCAGCATCTTTCCGACAGTTCAACAGAGTATTATTCCGATATGACATTGTATTTTAACTATATAAAAGAATACTCGAACTTTTACGATTTGGAATTTGTCGATGATATTATGGACGTTATGACAACAGACGGTGATTACCGCCGTTTGAACGATGATGAATTCAACTTCACAAAGGTTGTTATCCCGTCAGTTTCGGAAATTCCCAATGCTAACGGATTTGCCATTGAAGCTGATAAATATACGGTAGAAGTATATATAAGAAAAGCGAACAATGCAGATTTTGAAACAACCCCGTATCAAACAACCGTCATAACAAATTCTTCTCAGACGATTAAACTTCCCGACGATACGGCGGCTGTTAAAATCATAGTAAAAAATATTCAAGAGTCATTGCAGCCGATGACTATTAAGCTGTACTATAAGTTCCATACCACGGCAGAGGATATTGTGCTTAATAACGGAGCAGTCATAAATTATATGTATTTTAATGATTATGACGATGAGGGTAATTGGGACAACAGTGAATTTGACGGCAACAGAGAATTATACCCCTCAGATGAGCTGTTCAACAGAGATTTGGAGCTTTACGGACACACCTATGACCGTGAAAAATACACGCTTCATGTAATAGAAGTTCCGAATGAGCACAGCTCTTCAACTTCTTTTTCAAAAGTAAGCGAAAACAATGAGACTTATTACTTTACAGGCGGTATTAACAACAGCTTCAATATTGCGGAGGGCAATACGTTGAGTAAGTTCTCCACATATACTATCCTCCCCGATGGAATAAAGCTTCAGCCGCTTTACAGCACTTCAAGTGCTTTGTATGATTGTCTTAACTTCTCGTCTTCAAATTATTCATCAGCTTTCATTAAGGAGCATGCCGAAATAGAGATTATAGAAAACTACAAAGACAGCGGAAGAACTTATGTCGCAATTCATTATGATTTTTCCGACAGTCCTATAACTCCGACAACGATATCGGTTTCGGGAATACCGATGTATTATGAGCGAGATAATCTTAAAGATGCGTCTAAGAGCTTTTCTTTAAGAACAATTACTCTTATTGACCAATCGGGAAAATGGTATGCTACTTCCACAGATAATAACAACATGGAAAGCGGATTGTGGAAAGACATAGACGGTGACGGAGATACTTCCGAAACTGCGGCTTACAGTTATTGGAATGTTACTATATATAACCCCGAAAGCTCTAACCTGCAGTTTACGAAATCGGTAAAGACTTCTTTAACAAACGGATATGTACAGCCCTCGATAGATTCCGCAACTCAAGAGTATGTTGAGGAGGAAATTCCATATACATATAAAAACTACGAATATTCCTATAAACTACGTTTGAGAACAGGCGAATCGCTTGCAAAGAATGTTATTTTTGTAGACGTACTCGAAACGGGCGACAGAGCAGAGTGGCAGGGTACATTCCAAAGAGTTGATACCTCTTATGCCGAACAGCTTCTCGGCACAAAGCCTACCGTTTATTATTCCTCCGAAGCTGTCGATGCAAATTCCAAGCCTGATTTTACTTCCTCCGTTTGGACTACCTCTAAGCCGAGTAATGTAAAATCAATAGCGGTAGATTTCGGTGAAGCCATGCTGCAGTCGGGTTCTTCACTCTACGTTGAAATTTACATGAAGTCACCGAAAAACGAGGACGATTCTTTGGAAAATAAGCTTACCGAAAACTTTGCACATGTTTATTATGACAAATATGATTCTGCCTCGGAGTTATATTTGGGAAGCAATGATTTGCCATCAAATGATGTTCCCGTCAGCTTGACACCTTTTATGGGAACGATAAAAATCATCAAGCTTGACAGCACAAGTCAAGATAAGCTGAGCGGTGCGAAGTTTACATTGTATGAGATGCTCGGAGATAAGCCCGATACGTCAGTCGATACAGTAATAACCGAAAATCTCACTACAAACAGCCTCGGTGTTGCTTCGATTAAAGTTCTTTACGGAAACTATTATGTAATTGAAACAACTGCTCCGCTCGGATATAAAATAAACTCCGAGCCGCAAGAAATTGTTCTTAATGCGGATGAACCCGATATTACTGTTACGGTAAAGCTTGAAAATGACCGTAAAGAGGGTCAATTCACTTTAAGAAAAGTGTCTGACAGAAATTCAGA
>JBGVDU010000447.1:0-4738 GCA_045119555.1 Acutalibacteraceae bacterium
GATTGTTTCACACAATTTTTTCCATATCAACGGTTGTTTGTTTGGCTGTAAAGCCACCTTGTATTTTACAAGATATTTTCTGAGCATTTCCTCGGACATATCACAAACCGATTTGCTGTCAAATACAGCTTTTGCTTCGCTGTCACCGTACATTCTATTCGCACATTCCCACAATACATAGGAATTTCTTTGATAATTTAAAGCCATCGGCAAGGAAAAATACATGTAATTCTCCTTCGCCGCTTTATCCAAATGCGGATTTTCGTCCTCCGGCATTTTTTCGCCGCCCAAAAGTCCGGCATTATATGCTGAAATCAAGCTGTTTACTTTTATCAAAATATTCTCCGATTTATCCATTTCGATTTTGCATGCTCCTTCATCGGCTGATTGACCATTATTATACTCCAAAAAACAAATAATGGCAAGACACCAAATATCTTGCCATTATTTACCCTACCTATATTAAAGAAAACAAATCCTCGGGAGTGAAATCGGGGTGGAGGGCGATATTTATCGCCATTCCTATGAGCGTTGATGCTCTGTCTACGAGCAAATCAATCTCCCTCGGTGTCACCACCATATCACGGCTGCTCGGCAGAACGATATTTCTCAGCTTTTCGCTTTCGTCCTCATCATTCGGTGAAAGCAAATCTGCCGCAAGAGTAGCCGCATCTACAACTGTCGGAACACCCACGCTGATTACGGGAACGCCCATTTCAGCTTGATTTATAACATTTCTGCGATTCCCCACTCCCGCTCCGGGGACTATTCCAGTATCCGAAAGCTGTATTGTACAGCCCAATCTTTTTAACCTGCGTGATGCTAAGGCATCTATCGCAATAACACAGGAAATATTTGCGTTTTGAACTATGCCGCCGACAAGCTCGCCTACCTCGATTCCCGTTTGACCGAGAACTCCCGGCGATATGACACATACACTTCTAAGATCGTCAAGACCCAGGCTTGTGGCAACCTCCCCTTGAATGTGACGTGTTGCAAGCACCTTAGCCGCAGACTTCGGGCCGAGGGCATCGGGCGTAATATTTTGATTCCCGATTCCGACAACAAGTACGTTTCCGCTTTTGGGCAATAGACTTCTAAGCTGTTCACCTATGCTCACAAGTCTTTCGTCCGCCGCCGTAAAATCCTCTGTCAAAGCCTTAAATTCGCACGTTATATACGTTCCGCACTCCTTGCCGAGCGACTTGGCGGCTTCTTTCGTTGAGATTTTCATTCTCGTTATTTTCATTTTTTCGGCAAAATCGGTTGTCACGTCTACTCCGTTTATATCCTCGGTAACAAGCTCCCTCGCCTCAAGTGCGAGGTCTGTTCTTATCTCCATTTAATCACCGTCTTTTTGGTTATTGTTATAATAGTTATCATATCCCAAAAATGTATATTTACACTCCCGTTTTTTTCTGATATAATCTAAACAAATAATCAACTGAGGGAACATCTTATGAATAAAAAATTGTTAATAAAAAAAATTATCTCAGCTACACTCGCCGCCGCTTTAATCACCTCGATTACGGTAAGTGCAGGTGCGGCTGTTGTTGATGAAAAAATTTGTGTAGGCTCACCGCTTGGTGAAACAGAAATAAGCAAGGCTGTTGAATCGGGGAAAATCGTATTTGACACAAGCTCGGGATTACAGCCTGCCCTAAACGAGGTTAAAGGCTCAGTCCTTAGCCCGTCGTGTGCTCTGCCCGTTTCATACAAAAGCGAAACCACAGCGGTTAAGGACCAAGGCTCATTGGGCACCTGCTGGGCATTTGCAACAATGGGCGGCTTGGAAACCTTTCTTTTAAAGGACAGCAAGGGAGTTCACGACTTATCCGAACAGCATCTTGCATGGTGGGCAACATCTCAATACAACTCAAACGGCTACGGCTGGCGATATGACGGAATAGACAACGGTGCACCTCTTTTAACAGGCTTGGGATATTTAACCTCATGGGAGGGTCCTAAAACGGAAGAGGAAATCCCCTACAACGGCTACGGTCAAAACACCATGCCCGATAATATGGACACCGCTTCAAGCACATACAGAGTTACGGGTGCGATATATCTTGAAAAGGATATAACCTCTGTCAAAGCCGCAATTATGGAATACGGCTCTGTTGTGACAAGCTTTAACTGTGCAGGTTATTTTAACTCGGATTCAACCGCATTTTGCTATCCGCCCGTTGATGTTTCCGATATTTACAATCTGGACAATCCGATATTCGTATCGGGGCACGCTATTTTGCTTGTCGGCTGGGACGATAATTACCCAAAGGAGAATTTCAACTCCGCTTATCAACCTGTAAACGACGGAGCGTGGCTTGTGAAAAACAGCTGGGGCGAAAACGCTTGTGAAAACGGATATTTCTGGCTTTCATACGAGGACGGCTTCCTGTTTATGGATGAGCTTTTCGGCCCGTCATATGCTATCACGGAAGCACGCACCGTCAACGAATACACAAAGCTTTATCAAAATGAAGAATACGGTGCAACAGACGATATCGGCATTTATAACGGTTATGACGGCATTTACTACCGCAACATAACATACATAAACCGCTTTAATTTCGATTCGGAGCACAACATTCTTGACGAGGTTGTTTTTGAAACTCAAAGCGAGGGTGCAAAGTACAGTGTTTATTATATTCCCATCGAAAACGATATTCCCACAACCGACACCGCAAAATGGACACTTCTCGGTGACGGAACAGTTGATTACTGCGGATATATAAACTATAAAGTCGGAAACTTCAACATTCCCGCAGGTGACGGCGCAATCGGTGTTACAATAGACACAAGCGAACTTGAAACACCGGCACTTATCGGAGTAAACGACTATGCAAAAAACAGCTCCGACGGCTTCGATTTTCTGCCCGAAACGGAACGAGGCGAAAGCTATTTCATTTTAAACGGTGAAATTTCCGATATTGTAGACCGTTATGACCAAATTTCCGATACATACCGAGGTGCATTTGCAATTAAAGTAATCGCAACATCAAATTTAATCGGAGATACCACTCTTGACGGAAAAATCACAACAATGGACGCCTTTGATGCTCTGAAAATTTCTGTTGATACGATATCCGCTGACGATACTGCGATGATAAATGCAGACGTTAATTACGACGGAAAAATAACAGCACTCGACGCATTTACAATTCAGAAAAAGGCAGTCGGTGCAATAAGTGCTTTTTAATGAGATTTAAAAAGTAAAGAATCCTTCCCCATATCGGGCGAAGGATTCTTTTTTATAACATGGATTTTTGTTGATTTATTCGGACATAATTATTTCGTCAAACGGTGTTTGCAATTTGTTGTTTCTCCGCAGTTAGGGCATTTTAATCTTCTTGTTGTAATACCGTGAGTTGAGAAAATATAGGCTTTCATATCGGGCACAAAGCGTGTTTTGCACTTTGCACATTCAAAAGTACCCGCATCTCTGTCAAGGACACATGCAACACCGATACCCACAACTATAACCAATACAGAAAATGCAATCAAAAATATTCTCAAGGGAGTGGTCAACTCCTCTGCATAGCCTGCAAGCATTACGCAGACAAGCACAACACATACACACAGCCAAACGACAATATTCGACAAAATAATTTTCTTTTTACTTTCTTCTTTTTCTCTTACAAGATTCATAATATTCTCCTCTGCTTTTTCTTTGTAATTGCTTGTGGTCAGACGTTCGCCCGCAAATAGCTCGTTTATGTTAATTTTCAACACCTCGCAAAGCGGAAGCATCAAAGATACCTCAGGCAAGCCTTTTCCGCATTCCCATTTTGAAACAGTCTTGTCGCTTATGTTGAGCTTATCGCCCAGCTGTCTTTGAGTTAGATTTTGCTCCTTACGCATTTGAGCAATAAATTTTCCGATCTTTATTTGATCCAATCAAATGACCTCCTTTCAAGTACGAATATATCATTTTGCAGTCATAAAATAAACCCACGCACCGTAGAATCAGCTGTTTTCCCCACTCTACGCAGAGGAGAGTGCGTTTTTTGTTTTTATTTAAGGCTTTTCAGAACTCCCTAATCGAATAAAAAACAACAAGGCCGACAACAATTTGCTGTCGGTCTTGTGACGAAAGGAGAAACATGAAAAAAAGAAAAAATTCTGTATTATTTTTACATTCTCGGCTGTGATGCGTTATTCTGTGCAGTAGGTGCATTAGCAGCTTCGGACTGAGCCTTCTGATAAAGCTTTTGGAACTTGGAAGAAAGTCTGCATGCCATTGCGTAATCATCTGCATTAACCTCGGCATACTGTGCTTCCTCGAAATAAGGAACCATTGTTCTAATCATAAGCTTACTGTCGATAACAGCTTTAATCGCACTTGAAACAAAGTAAGCGAGAGCCGCCGCCGCAAGACCGCCCGCAAGTGCACTTCCACCGAAGGTGCTTGTAAATACTGCCGCAAAAATGCAGAAAAGGAACATAAATACTACTGCCATAGAAACGATAATCTCAACTGCAAGGAAAAGAGCGTGTTCAACAATTCTCTTCCAAGACAAGTAGTAAATAGCCGTACTGTCTGCCGCACTCGTATAAAGAGGCTTGCCATCTCTCCAGAAGGTGTAACCCAAGCAGCAATCCGTTACAAAACTGAGTGCCATTCCGATAAACACCTGACACAGCTTGATAAGCTGTGAGAGAACGGGTGTAGACATATATCTTTCCGCAAAGGTATTCAAGGATTTCTGAAGCTGTGCAACCGCACCGCTTAAATCTT
>JBGVDU010000448.1:0-1866 GCA_045119555.1 Acutalibacteraceae bacterium
CGACGTAAACGGCGACGGACAGATCAGCATGAAGGATGCATCGCTCATTCAGCAGGCAAGAGCAGGTATCATTACTCTCGGTGAGTGATAATCCTATATTTTGACAGCGTGAGGAGAGGTGACAGTAAATGATTTTTAAAAGAATAATTGCTGTTATCATGGCGGTTGTAATCATGGCTTCTTTGGCAGTGGTTACAACCAGTGCTGCTGACAGCGGAGAAAACGATATCATAATCCATTACTATTGTGAGGAAGGAACTCCGACAATTTATTATTGGAACAGTCTTCCCGAGAATATTGAAGTAAAGTATCCCGGCGTAAAAATGGATAAAGATACTGTAACGGGCGATGATTGGTACACCTATACCTTTGAAGATATTTCAAAGATAAATTTGCAGTTCGTTGTTAATGGTGAACAATCAAAGGAGCTTACAAGAACCTCCTGCGGTGAATACTGGTACATGAATAACAAGTGGTACAACAAGGACCCGATTAACAGCGTTGTTGTTGACTATGACCGTACAGATTTAAGAGAGGATACGATTTATTTCGTTATCACTACTCGATTCTACGATGGTGACTCCGGCAACAATGTTCACTGCTGGGACGATTCACAAGCCAATAACCCCGACAGTGATCCGGCTTGGAGAGGCGACTTCCAAGGCTTAATTGATAAGCTTGACTATATCAAGGCTCTTGGCTTTAGTGCAATATGGATTACTCCTGTTGTTACAAATGCCAGCGGTTATGACTACCACGGTTACCACGCATTCGATTTCAGTACAGTTGATGTAAGATACGAAAGCGACGGTGCTACATATCAGGACTTGATTAATGCTTGTCACGAAAAGGGCATGAAAATTATTCAGGACGTTGTGTGGAATCATACGGGTAACTTCGGTGAAGCTACTTTCTGCGAGCTTTTCACTAAGGAATATGATGATATCAAGGATTTGGAGGACTTGGAGAAATCTATGATTCCGACAGATTACCTCCTTGATACTTACGGACTTGATTCCGCTGAGGATTATTGGGCACAGAAGGGTGAGGTTCAGTATCAGCAAAGATTGAAGCTGATGAAGGACACCACTGTTTCGGAAAACAACTCAACAACAAGTCCGCTTGAAGATGTTGAAGTTGATGCAAAGGTATCTTCAAACGGTGTTTACAATGCTAACAACTATTATCATAACGGTTATTGGCAAAGCCTTAACTGGGACGATTGGACATGTAAATATGCTCAGATTGCAGGCGACTGCGTTGACTTGAATACAGAAAATCCTGCTGTTGCGGATGAATTGGTTAATATTTATACCGATTACATCAATATGGGTGTTGATGGCTTCCGTGTTGATACAGTAAGACATATTTCAAGACTTTCACTTAATATGGAATTTTTACCGCGTCTTAACTCAGTTGCGGATAATTTCTATATGTTCGGTGAGGTTTGCTGTCGTTATTCTCAGGTTTGGTATCGTGACCATAGCGGCGAGTCGATTCCCTTCTATACATGGAAGGAGTCCGACAGCAAGTGGGCAACACAGTGGAGCTCAGGCACAGATGCTGAAAGTGTAAACAACAATATGAATCTTACACTTCAGCATTGGAAAGAGTATGACAGCACTTCCGGTCAACCGACATCGGATAATGCTTTCTTAAGCGGCAATGCTTATCACACACCCGATTACAGTGAAAACTCGGGTCTTGGTGTAATTGATTTTGCAATGCACTATAACTTTGGCTCTGCAAAGAGTGCATACAGCCTTGCTCTTTCCGGCGATAAATATTACAACGATTCTACATGGAATGTTGTATATGTTGACTCACATGACTATTCTCCGGGTCCGGACGATACTACAAGATTCA